>DATEZK010000162.1:0-13361 GCA_035255665.1 Candidatus Limnocylindria bacterium | reverse complement strand
GTGCGCTTCGCTTACCGCGACGATCAGATCGCCGTTCGCGACGCCGTGCGCGACTTCGCGCGGGGCCGCATCGTGCCGAACGCGGAGAAGTGGAGCGAGGACGGCAAGTTCCCGATGGACCTCCTGCCCGAGCTCGCGCAGTTGGGTCTCACCGGTCTCGCCGTGCCCGTGGATCTCGGCGGCGCCGGTCTCGACGTGCTCACCATCGCGCTCGTCATGGAGGAGATGGGCGCGGCGGACGGTTCGATCGCGCTGACGCTCGCCGCGCACAACAGCCTGTGCATCGGACATCTTCTGGTCGGCGCGAACGATGAGCAGAAGAAACGCTGGCTCCCACCGCTCGCGCGAGGCGAGTACCTAGGCGCGTGGGCACTGACCGAGCCGTCGTCGGGCTCGGACGCCATCGCCGTGCAGAGCCGCGCGGTCCGGGATGGCGACATGTACGTCCTCAACGGCACGAAGCAGTTCATCACCAATGGGTCGCTGGCCGGATTCGCGGTGGTCACCACGGGCGCCGGCGAGCGAAAGCTGTCGGCGTTCGGCGTCTCGCGCGGGACGCCGGGATTCCGCCCGGGAAAGACCGAGCGGAAGATGGGACTGCACGCCTCGGATACGTCGCAGCTCGTGCTCGAGGACTGTCGCGTCCCGGAGGGCGATCGCATCGGTGCCGACGGCGCCGCCTTCGAGGACGTGAAGAAGGTGCTTGACCGGGGCCGCATCGGCATCGGCGCCCTGGCGCTGGGGCTCGGACGTGCCGCGCTGGAGACCGCGATCGCGTACGCCAAGGAACGCAAGCAGTTCGGCCGGCCGATCGCGGAGTTCCAGATGATCCAGTGGAAGATCGCCCGCGCGAGGACGCAGCTCGACGCGGGGCGACTGCTGGTCCACCGGGCCGCCGCGCTGGCCGACTGCGGCAAGCCGTTCGGCGTGGCCGCGTCGAAAGCGAAGCTCTACGCGACCGAAGCCGCGAGCCGCGCGGCGAACGACTCTCTGCAGATCCTCGGCGGGTACGGCTATCTCCGCGACTATCCGGTCGAGCGGATCCTGCGCGACGCGCGCCTCATGGAGATCGGCGAGGGGACCAGCGAGGTCCAGCGCATCGTCATCGCGAAGGACTTGGCGCGACAAGCCTCGTGACCGTCGCCGCCTCGGGCCTGCTCGAGCGCGCGCGGGCCGGCGACAAACGGGCCACCGCGCGCCTGCTCTCCGTCGTCGAGAACGACGATCCGGGCGCGGCTGAGGCCATGCGCACGCTGTATCCGCTGACGGGTCACGCCGAGATCGTCGGCATCACAGGACCGCCTGGCGGCGGCAAGAGCACGTTGGTGAATCGTCTCGCCGGTGCGTACCGCGCGACGACCGACCGCGTCGCGGTCGTGGCCGTCGACCCCTCGTCGCCGTTCACCGGTGGCGCGATCCTCGGCGACCGTATTCGCATGCGCGAGCGGTTCCTCGATGAGGGCCTCTTCATCCGGAGCATGGCGAGCCGCGGCCATTCCGGCGGCCTCGCGCGCGCGACGTCGCGCATCGTCAACGTTCTCGACGCGCTCGGCTACGGCGTCGTGCTCGTCGAGACCGTCGGAGTGGGGCAGGAGGAGGTCGAGGTCGTGCGCGTCGCCGACACGGTGTGCCTCGTCACGGTGCCGGGGCTCGGCGACGACATCCAGGCGATCAAGGCCGGCGTGCTCGAGATCGCGGACGTCCTCGTCGTGAACAAGGCCGACCGCCCCGGCGCGGACGAGACCGCGCGCGATCTCGCGCAGATGCTGACGCTCGGCGCGCCGCGTATCGCGTGGAAGCCACCCATCGTCCGGACCGTGGCCGCGACCGGCGAAGGCACCGATGAGCTCGTTGCGGCGATCGCGAAGCACCGCGCCTGGGCGGCCGAGAGCGGCGAACGCCAAGCCCGACGTCTCGCGTCGGCGCGCGCCGAGGTCGAGGCGCTGCTGCGCGAATCGCTGGTGCGCCGCCTCCGCGATCGCCTCGGAGAGGACCGTGTCGAGGACGCGATCGCGCGTGTCGCGGAGCGCGCCCTCGATCCCTACGCGGCGGTGGACGAGCTACTTCGCGAATGAATCACGCGCATCACGGATCGGCACCGGAGGCGCCACGCCAGGGCGGTGCGCCGGACGCGACGCGGCTCGCACTCGCCGCGACGCGTCACTGTCTGACCGGGGGCGCGATCGGCGAGGTCCTCGGCCTCTTGATCGCGGGCGCGCTGGGATTCGCGATGGAGCCGGCGATGCTCACCGGCATCGGCCTCGCGTTCGTCTTCGGCTATTCATTCACGTTCGTGCCGCTCCTGCGCTCCGGCATGGCCGTCGCCGAGGCGCTGCGTCTCACGCTGGCGGCCGACACGATCTCGATCGTCGTGATGGAGGCGGTCGACAACCTCGTCGTGCTGCTCGTGCCGGGCGCGATGGAAGCCGGGCTCGATAGCGTCCTCTTCTGGGCGAGCCTGGCGATCGGCTTCGCCGTCGCCTTTGTCGCCACCTTCCCGGTGAACCGCTGGCTCATCGTGCGCGGCCGCGGCCATGCGATCGTGCATAGCGGCCACTGATGATCGAGCTCGTCCTGTTCCGCACCGGCGCGGTCGACATCGCGCGTTCGGCATTCCAGCCCTGGCTCGAGGGTGAGGCGCGCGACGAGCGCGTCGTCGCGCCGGTGTGGTCCGCGCTCGTGCGCACGCCGGAGGGCAACATCGTGTTCGACACCGGTCTTCACCCCGTCCACGTCGACCGGCCCGACGCCACGTTCGGTCCGCAGAGCGGGCTCAAGGTGATGATGGAGCGCGACGACGCGATCGTGTCGCGTCTCGCCGCCGTCGGTGTCAAGCCCGATGACGTCGCGATCGTCGTGAACAGTCATCTGCACTTCGACCACGCCGGCAACAACGGCGCGTTCCCGCACGCGACCTTCGTCGTGCAGGCGGAGCATCTGGCCTTCGCGAAGGGCAAGCCGAACTTCCCCGGCGTCTACTGGGACATCGCCGAGCTGCGCTATCTACCGGTGACCGGCCGCACGCGCGTGGCGACCGGCGTGGAGGTCGTGCCCACGCCGGGTCATGCACCGGGGCATCAGTCGCTCGTCGTCGATCTCGCGGAGACCGGACGCGTCGTGCTCACGGGTGACGCCGCGTTCACGCGCAGCAACCTCGAGCGCGGGGAGATACCCGCGATGGATCAGGTCGCCGCGAAGGAGTCGCTCGCGCACATCCGCTCGCTCGCGGGCGGTGACCTCACGCGCATTTTCACGAGTCACGACGCGGACGCATGGGCGACGTGGCACCATGCGCCCGACGCGTATCGCTAGGAGGCCCCCGTGAGCGCTCCCCGCAACACCGTTGGTCATGCACTGGTAAAGGGTGCCAAGTGGCTGGACGGATTCGCGAACTTCTTCGGCGCCGTCGTCAAGGGCTTCTACCGCATTCCCGGCACGCGACCGCTGAAGACGCTGCTCCACGGAACGTGGCCGCTCAAACACCCATTGCATCCCGCGGTCACCGACCTGACCGTTGGCGCGTACGTCGTCGTCGTCGTGCTTGACGTGTACTACCTGGTGACAAACGACGTGGGGCTGTGGCGTGCGACCGACTTCGTCCTCCTGCTCGCCCTGATCAGCTCCGTCGTGGCGATCATCACCGGACTCACCGACTGGAACGAGACGTTCGGCGAGGAGCGCCGCACCGGCATGCTGCACGGCCTGCTCATGGTCGCAACGAATGTTGGCTTCGGGACATCGATGCTGCTGCGTTCGGGCGCACTGGCCGACCAGCGCGTGCTTGCGATCGCGATCGCCATCGTCGCGCTCGTCGTGCTCCTCGTCGCCTCGTACCTAGGCGGGGAGATGGTCTTCGGCTACGGCACCGAGGTGAACCGCCAGGCCTGGGCGGATCCGCCGACAAAGTGGGAGCTGCTCGACATTCCGGCAAAGCGCCTCGAGGACCGCAAGCCCATCGTTGCCAAGACGAAGAAAGGCTTCGCCGTCTTCCTCGTGCAGCTCGACGGGAAGGTCTACGCCATGGGGAATACGTGCACCCATGCCGGCGGTCCTCTCAACGAAGGGAAATGGGTCGGTGGCGATCGCTGCGAGATCGAGTGCCCGTGGCACGCCTCGCGCTTCTGCGTAAAGGATGGCGACGTGAAGGGCGGGCCGGCGACCTTCCCACAGGTGCGTATCGACACCCGCGAGCACGACAGTGGATTCATCGAGGTGCGTGCGCACTAACGCACGACCCGCGCGCCACTAGCATGCGGTCATGGCGCGTCCACAGGCGCCGCGGATCCCGATCTCACGCTGGCGTGGCCGCGCGTGGGAGCACGTCGATGACGCTGTCGCCGCCGAGGAGCCGCTTCAGCTCCTGCTGAACGGTGAGCCGCTGAGCATCGTCATGCGCACACCGGGGAACGACATCGAGCTGGCGCTCGGACTGCTTTCCGCTGAGCATGTGATCGGCTCGCTCGGCGATGTGACCGGCATCCGCATCAGCGCCGAGTCGGGCGAGCGCGAGGCTCGTGTGCCCGTCGATGATGACATCGTCGAATCGAACCAGATCGACATCCGCGTTCGCGAGGGCGCGGGGCGACGGCCCGAGCGGTCCTTCCTCGCCACCTCGGCGTGCGGCGTATGCGGGGCCACGACGGTGGAGTCGCTCGCGCACGATCACGCGCCACTCGGCAGCGGCCCGCGCGTCGAGGCCGCCGTCCTTCCGCCACTTGCACAGCAGCTGCGCGGCGGTCAGCGCGTGTTCGATGCGACGGGCGGTCTCCACGCCGCGGGTCTCTTCACCGCGGAGGGTGAGCTCGTGACGCTGCGCGAGGACATCGGGCGGCACAACGCGGTGGACAAGGTCGCCGGGCGCGCACTCCTCGACGGGCGGCTGCCGCTCTCGACGTCCGTCTTGGCGGTGAGCGGACGCGCCGGCTACGAGGTCGTGCAGAAGGCGGTCGCCGCCGGCATCCCGATCCTCGTCGCCGTCGGCGCTCCGTCGAGCCTCGCCGTCGCGACCGCACTCCGCTTCGGCCTCACGCTCATCGGATTCCTGCGCGACGACCGCTTCAACGTGTACTCGGGACAGTCGCGCCTCGCGGGTCTCCAAACGCCAGTGGCATAACGTGCTCGGCTCGCTGGCGCGTCACGTCAAGTGGTTCACCGACCCATCCCGGCATCCGACCGACTACTCGCTGCTCCTGACGCTCCCGGTCATCGCCGCGTTCGCGCTGGCCGGGCTCGCGATCGCGGTCGCGGCGTGGTTCCAGCGCAACGTGCCCGAGCCGCGCATCTTCCGTGCGCTCGAGCGCTTCGCGTGGCTCGGGCCGCTCGCGCTCGGCGTTCACGTCGGCCTCGCGCTGATCGCCGCCGCGATCCTCGGGATGCTCTTCGTCCCGTCGCTGCGGGTCGAGCGAGACGCATTCGGCTTCGCGCTGCTCGCCGTCGAGGGAGCCTGCGGCGTCCTGCTGCTTGTCGGCTTCGGGACGCGCATCGCCGCTGTCGCTCTCGCGCTGCTCGGGGTCGTCGCGATGATGCCGTTCAACTTCGAGTCGATCCTCGAGCAGGTCCACATCCTCGGGATCGCGATCTTCCTGTTCATCACGGGCCGCGGTGCGGTCTCGATCGACCGCGCCTTGCGGCAGCAGCGCGCGCTGAAGGTGCCCCAGGCACCGGCCGTCGCGCTGACGCTGCTGCGCGTCTGCATGGGCGTCGGCATCGCGTTCGGCGCGCTGACCGAAAAGCTGCTCGACCCCGGGCTCGCGGGTGCGCTGCTGTCCGAGCGGCCCTACCTCAACATCGCCGCGGGCCTCGGCGTGACGAACGGTCAGTTCGCCTACGTCGCCGGGCTCACCGAGCTGGTCATCGGTCTGGTGATCGTCTCCGGTCAGCTCACGCGGCCGGTCATGGCCATCGGCGCGGCCCTCTTCACGATCACGCTGCCGGTGTTCGGATGGCTCGAGCTGCTCGGCCACCTGCCCTACTACGGGATCATGCTGACGCTGTTCATCGCGCCGAGCCCCAGCCCGCGGAAGGTCCTCACTCAGCTGCGTGAGGGACGCCGCGCGGCCTGAGCGGGCTAGTATCCCGGCGGAATTGGCGCGGGAGGGTAACGCGGTGGCTCAGAAGATCACTCTTGTGCTCGGCATCGTCTACGTCGCGGTCGGCATTCTCGGCTTCGTTCCCGGCATCACGTCGGACGGACTCCTCCTTGGCATCTTCGCGGTGAACACGCTGCACAACATCGCACACCTCGTTCTCGGTGCGGCGCTGATCTGGGGCAGCATGTCGGCGATGATCACGACCGTGAACAAGGCCATGGCGGTCGTGTTCGGCGTTCTCGTGATCGCGAGCTTCGTCGCGCCGATCGTCGAGCAGCTTCCGCTCAATCCGCCGGACACGATCCTGCATCTCGCGAGCGCGGCGATCACGGCGTACCTCGGTTTCTTCGCGCAGCCAGCGAGTGCTAGCGTCTGAGGCACTTTCACTTTGGGGAGAGCGCATATGTCTGGAAAACTCGTCCACTTCGAACTGCCCGCGAAGGACGGTGCCCGCGCGAGGAAGTTCTACAGCTCACTGCTCGGATGGAAGTTCAAGGACTCAGGCATGCCCGGACTTGATTACTTCATGACCGAAGGCATCGAGCCGGTCGCCGCGGTCTACACCGAAGACGCGCAGAAGACCGGCCCGATCATCTACTTCGACGTCGATGACATCGACGCCGCCATCCGCGACGCGAAGAAGCTGGGCGGCAAGGCCGATGACAAGATGCCTGTGCCCGGTCAGGGCTGGTTCTCAGCGTGCGTCGACACGGAGGGAAACCCGTTCTCGCTGTGGCAGGCCGACACCGCAGCGCCGATGCCTGAGCAACACGAGCACGCCGAATCGCGCACGTAGCCGCTTCCGGTCAACACGTCCGCATCGAGGCCGCCGTCTGGCGGCCTCGATCTACGTCCGGCCTAGCCGAACGACAGCTTGAGGTCGTCGCGGGCTTCGATGATGTCGGGATTACGTAGGAGGTCGATCAGGCGCGGATCGTTCGGCAGGACGACGCCAGTCAAGCCCGCGGTCAGGCTCGCGCTCCGGAGCTCATCCCATGCGACGCGGGAGATCGGGAACGGCGATTCGGTCCAGCGCTCTTCCGAGCGCTCCTCCGCCACCACCAAGCGTCCGCGCGCGAGACGTGCGCAGGTCTCGCGCGCAGCGACATCCGCAGGCGCTCCGCGGGCGACGAGTCGCGCGCGCCAGGTCACGGCGGCGAGCGCGGCAAGAGCGACGTATGGATCGCCGTCCGCGGCGTCGACCCACAGCGAGTCGGCTCCGGCGGCCTCGACGGCCTTCGCATCGGCGAAGAGCTCGCCGGCGTCACCGTCCAGCGTCAGCCGGACGCCGATCAGCAGGACCGCGGGTGTCGGCACGGCGCCCTCGGTTACCTCGGCGCCCGTCACTTCGGCGCCGCGTCTTTCTCGAGCGCCTCGCGCACTTCGCGAACGTACGCGGCGGCGGCGCCGGCATCGAGCGAGCCTTTCGAGGAGCGCAAACGTTCAGCCGCCACACCCGCCGTGAACGTCGCGAGCGGCGCGAAGCGGCGCTCGACGGTGTGAGAGACGACGCGGGCGAGCTCGAGGAGCTCCTCTGCCAGGCCTGGATCCAGCGTGGGCTCGTCGATCGTCGCGCCGCGCCCTTTCGCGGCCTCGCTCCAGCGCTTACCGAGCGAGGAAAAGAACGCATTCATCCGGCCGACGATAACGCCCGTAGAACTTGACGTAGGCCGATGCCAGGAATAGAACGCAGCCCAAGGACATGAGCGACCTTACCCGTCGTCAGTTCCTGAAGCTCGGCGCCGCCGGCGCCGGTGCCACCGCACTCACTCCGCTTGCCAACCCGCTCGGTTTCGACCTGCGCCTGGCCAAGAAACGGCAGATGGCGTTCCGCATCGCGGGCGCGAAGGAAGTCCACTCGCTATGCCCCTACTGCGCGGTCGGCTGCGCGCTGATCGCGTACACGAAGCAAGGCCCGGATGGCAAGACGCAGCTCCTCCAGATCGAGGGCGACCCGGACAGCCCGATCAACGAAGGCCGCCTGTGCCCGAAGGGCGCGACGGCGATGCAGCTCGCGACCAGCTCCCGGCGCGTCGAGAAACCGCTCTACCGCGCGCCGGGCAGCGCGAAATGGGAAGAGAAGTCCTGGGACTTCATGCTCGACAAGCTCGCCCAGAACATCAAAGCGTCGCGCGACAACACGTTCGTCGCGCAGGACGCGAACGGCAACATCGTGAATCGCACCGAGGGAGTCGCCTTCGCCGGCGGCGCCGCATTCAGCAGCGAAGAGGGTTACCTCGCAACGAAGCTGATGCGCACGCTCGGCGTCGTGCATATAGAGCAACAGGCTCGGGTCTGACACGGCCCCACGGTGGTCAGTTTGGCCGCCACATTCGGACGAGGAGCGATGACGAACCACTGGCGTGACATCAAGCACGCCGACGTCATCCTCATCAACGGAGCGAATCCCGCGGAAGCGCACCCGGTCGGCTTCCAGTGGTTCGTGAAGGCGAAGCTCGATCCGACCAAGGGGCCTGGTGCGGGCGGCGGCGCGAAGATGATCCACGCCGACCCGCGATACACGCGCACCTCGGCGCTGTCGGACATGTACCTGCGCATCCGCACCGGCACCGACGTCGCGTACTTCGGCGGCCTCATCAACTACGTGATCGAGAACAGGCTCTATCACGAGGAGTACGTCAAGAACTACACGAATGCGTCGTTCGTCGTGAAGGAAGGCTTCGACTTCAAGGACGGACTCTTCACCGGATACAACGCCCAGACGCGTTCCTACGACATCTCCACCTGGGCGTACGAGCTGACTGCTCCGCCGGCGCCGCAATCAGGCCAAGCCGGAACGGGCGGGGGAGCCGGGGCGGTCGACGGCCCGCCAACGACAACCTCGGGCTTCGCCAAGCGCGACATGACGCTGCAGGACCCGCGTTCCGTCTTCCAGCTCATCAAGAAGTTCTACTCGCGCTACACGCCTGAAATGGTCGCGAGCATCACCGGCATCCCGAAGGAACAGTTCCTCGAGGTCGCCAAGATCGTCGGCGAGATGGGGAAGCCGGAGAAGGTCATGACCATCGTGTACGCCGTCGGCCTCACGCACCACACGACCGGCGGCCAGCTCATCCGTTCGGGTGCGGTGCTGCAGCTCCTCCTCGGCAACATGGGCCGGCCCGGTGGCGGCATGAACGCGGAACGTGGGCACGCGAACATCCAGGGCAACACCGACCACGCGATCTCGTGGGAGAACCTGCCGGGCTACCTCCGCATCCCGGCCCCGGGCCAGAAGAACCTCGACGACTACGTGCGGATCAGTGCCGCGGTGAAGAGCGACCCGAACTCGTGGAACTTCTTCGGCCTCAACTACCGCAACTTTATGGTCAGTCTGCTGAAGGGCTGGTACGGCGCCGCGGCAACGAAAGACAACGAGTTCGCCTTCAACTTCATCCCCAAGCCGGGCACGAACTCGTCCTGGATGTCGATCTATGACCAAGCACTCAAGGGGAAGATGGAGGGCGTCATCCTCAACGGCATGACGGCCACGAGCATCGGCCCGGATGTGACGCAGGTCATGCAGGCGCTGTCGAACCTCAAGTGGCTGGTGGTGATGGATCCGCTGCCGACGACCAGCTCCGAGTTTTGGCGCGCGCCAGGAATGGACCCGGCGAAGATCAACACCGAGGTCTTCATGCTCCCGACGACGCACTGGATCGAGAAGGACGGATCGTTCACGAACAGCGGGCGCTGGGCGCAGTGGAAGGAGCAGGTCATACCGCCGGAAGGCGATGCTCGCCACGACCACTGGATCCTGGCCGAGCTCTTCGATCGCGTGAAGACGATGTACCGGCAGTCGGGTGGTAAGTTCCCCGACCCGATCCTCGCCATGACCACCGACATGTACAAGGATCCGAAGAAGCCGGACCTCGTCGAGATCGCGAAGGAGATCAACGGCAAGGACCTCGCCACCGGCAGGCAGATGACGAGCTTCGCCAATCTCAAGGCGGATGGAACGACGACATCCGGCGACTGGATTTACGTCGGAAGCTTCACCGACGACGGCAACATGATGGCGCGCCGGAACGGCGTACAGGATCCGGCGAAGAACGATCCGACCGGCATGGGCTACTACCCGACGTGGGCCTGGAGCTGGCCGGCGAACCGCCGCGTCCTCTACAACCGCGCGTCGGCGGACAAGGCGGGCAAGCCGTGGGACCCCAAGCGTCCTGGCATCCAGTGGAGCGGGACCGCGTGGACCGGCGACGTGCCGGACTATCCGGCCACGATGAACCCCGCGGATCCGGCGGCGTGGAACCCGTTCATCATGAACGGCGAGGGCGTCGGTCGCCTCTACTCGACCTCGATGCTCGACGGTCCGATCCCTGAGCATTACGAGCCGATCGAGGCGCCGATCGACAATCCGCTGCACCCCGGACAGTCCGCGGATCCTGTCGCGTTCCTGTACGACCAGGTCGCGGGTCGGCCGAATCGATTCGGCAAGGTCGACAAATACCCGTACGTCGCGACGAGCTACCGGCTCACCGAGCACGAGCACTACGTCACGCAGCACGTGCCACTGCTCGTCGGTCTGCAGCCGCAGGCGTTCGTCGAAGTACCTGAGGAGCTCGCGAACGAGAAGGGCATCCAGAACGGCGACCGCGTCCGCGTGTGGAGCGAGCGCGGGAAGATCGAAGTCGCGGCGGCGGTCACGAGACGCCTCGGTCCGGTCACGCTCGCGGGCAACAAGAAGGTCTTCCAGATCGGCATCCCGATCCACTGGGGCTTTGTCGGTCTCTCCGCCGAGCAGAACCCGGAGAAGAGCAGGTACTGGCTTGCGAACGCGCTCACGCCGTTCGTCGGCGACGTCGGGGCGAGAACGCCCGAGTACAAGGCGTTCCTCGTGAACATCGAGAAGATCGATTGAGCGCAGTTGCTGAGCGCGTCACCGCCTACGCCGACCGCTGCAAGCGCGCGGCCGAGCTCGCCGAGCGCTACGACTTCGCGCGTGAGCCGCTCGCGCTCTACGGAGCGGTCGCCGAGGCGCAGGAGCGCGTGTTCGAACGCGCCCGCGCGGACCAGCCCAGTGTCGACGACCTCTCCGCCTACGTCGTGCGCGCGGCCCTACCGGACGTGATGGGCGCGGTCATGAGCGCGGGCACCGAGACACTGCGTGAAGCGGTGCTGCTGCGTTTCCACGAAGGGGATCTCGAGCGCATGGTCACGTCGTGGCTGCGCGGCGAGTCGCAGGACGGCACGGACGTGTTCCTCGCCCGTGCGGCGACGGCGCCGGTCCTCGAGGCGCTCCCCGAACTCGCGCGCGCCCTCCCGATCGCGGGTGAGGAGCGCTTCTGTCCCCAGTGCGGCGGGTCGCCGCAGGTGAGCGTGTTCGTCGACAGCGGCGAGGCGCTCGTGACGGGGCAGCGCCGACTCGTCTGCGCGCGCTGCGCGAACGAGTGGGTGTACCCACGGATGACCTGCGTCGCCTGCGGCGAGACCGACGGGAGCAAGCTGGTGGTGCTCGCGGACCCGGAGCAGCTGCCGCATCTGCGCGTCGACGCGTGCGAGCGCTGCAAGCGTTACATCGTGAGCGTGGACGCGCGCCTCGAGGGACATGCGGTGGCCGTCGTCGATGAGATCGCCGCGATCCCTCTCGACATCACTGCGGTCGAGCGTGGCTTCACGAAGGTCACGCCCAACCTGATGGGGTTCTGATGGCTGCTTTCCAAGAAAGACCGATGGGCTTCTTCACCGACACGTCGATCTGCATCGGCTGCAAAGCCTGCGAGGTCGCGTGCAAGGAATGGAACCAGCTCGAGGGGAACGAACCCAAGCTGCTCCTCGACAGCTTCGACAACACCGGACAGCTCGACGCGGAGAATTGGCGCCACGTGCAGTTCATCGAGCACCTGCCCGACGCCACCAACACCAACGGAAACGGCGGATTCGTTCCCACGCCGACGCCGATCGCCGGCGGACAAGCGTGGCTGATGATGAGCGACGTCTGCAAGCACTGCCAGAACGCGAGCTGCCTCGAGGTCTGCCCCACGAACGCGATCGTGCGCACCGAGTTCGACACGGTGCTCATCCAGCAGGACGTCTGCAACGGCTGCCGCGACTGCATCGCCGCTTGCCCGTACGGCGTGATCGGTTTCAACGAGAAGACCGGCACCGCTCACAAGTGCACGCTGTGTTATGACCGGCTGCAGAACGGGATGCAGCCCGCGTGCGCGAAGGCGTGCCCGACCGAGTCCATCAAGTTCGGTTACCTCGACGACCTGCAGAAGGTCGCTGACCAGCGGCTCAGCGCGCTACAAACCGCCGGGTACAAAAAGGCGGAGCTCTACGGGCGCGACGCCACGGTGTACGGCGGCCTCAACGCGTTCTTCCTGCTCATGGACAAGCCCGAGGTGTACAAGCTGCCCAACGCCCAGAACGCGGTACTCCCGAAGCGCAACAACTTCAGCGGCTACGCGGGTGGGTTCGTCACCGCCGTCATCGGCCTGGTCGCCGGCGCGTTGGCGTTCCGCTCGCATCGAATGAACGAGAAGTCCTGATGCCGCCGCCCGCTCAACACTTCGCCGCGCCGCCCGGATGGGAGTGGTGGATCCTGGGCTACTTCTTCTTCGGCGGTCTGTCCGGCGGCTCGTACGCGATCGGCACGCTGCTGCGCCTCTTCGGCACCGCGGCCGATCAGCGCGCGGCGCGCATCGCGTTCATCGCGAGCTTCCTCGCGCTCCTCCCGTGCCCGATCCTGCTCATCCTCGACCTCGGGCAACCGCTGCGGTTCCTCAACATGCTGTTCGACATGAGCGGCGGCGGCCTCGCTTTCAAGCCGGAGTCGCCGATGTCCATCGGCGCCTGGGCGCTGCTCGTCTTCGGGCTGTTCTCGTTCGTATCGTTCGTCGGCGCCATCGCCGAGAGCGGATGGCACGCCGCCGACCCGATCGCACGCTTGCTGCGCGGAACGGTCGGCGCCGTCTGGAGTGTCATCGGATCGGTCTTCGGTCTGTTCATCTGCGCCTACACCGGTGTGCTCCTGGCGGTCTCGAACCAGCCCGTGTGGAGTGACGGCTGGCCGCTGGGCGGGATGTTCCTCGCGTCGTCGCTGACCGGCGCGGTCGCGCTCTTGCTCCTGCTCGCCCATTCCCGCCGCGGCGTGGACGCCGGCACGGCGGTCCGACTGGAGGTCGCGGACCGCAACTTCGCCATCCTTGAGGCGGTCCTGATTGCGGTCTTCCTCATCACCGTCGCCATCGCCGGGACCATCGGCAGGGTTCTGGGCGTGTGGCTGCTGCTCTGGCTCGTCGTCGTCGCCGGCCTGGCCGC
>DATEZK010000161.1:0-5438 GCA_035255665.1 Candidatus Limnocylindria bacterium | reverse complement strand
GAGTTCCTGGGCGAGCTGCTGTTCGACCTCGTTGGCGCCGCGCGCGAGCAGGGCTTCGACGCGGAGGCCGCGCTCCGCGCAGCGAACGAGCGCTTCATGAAGCACGTCGCGCGTGTCGAGGCGCGCGCCCAGACGGACGGTCGCGCGCTGGAGTCTTACTCTGCCGACGAGATGCGCACCCCTTGGGACGAGACGACGCAGTGAGCACGTTCAAGCGCCCCGACGGCCGCGCGAACGACGCGCTGCGTCCGATCAAGATCGAGGTCGGCGTGTCGAAGTTCGCCGAGGGGTCGGCGCGCATCTCGTTCGGCGACACCGTCGTCCTATGCCTCGCGTCGCTCCAGGAAAGCGTGCCGCGCTTCCTGGAAGGCAAGGGGGAAGGCTGGGTGACCGCGGAGTACGCGATGCTGCCGCGCTCGACGCCCGAGCGCAGCCAGCGCGAGAGCATCGCGGGGCGGCCCGGCGGCCGCACGTTCGAGATCCAGCGGCTGGTGGGGCGCGCGCTGCGAACGGCCGTCGACCTCAAGGCGCTCGGATCGCGCAGCGTGATCGTCGACTGCGAGGTCATTCAGGCGGACGGCGGCACGCGCACCGCCGCGATCACCGGCGGCTACGTCGCGCTCGCGCACGCGGTGCGCAAGCTCACCCCCTCGCCGATGCGGAAGAACGTCGCGGCGGTCTCCGCCGGATTCGTGAAGGGCGAGCTCATGCTCGACCTCGCTTACGCCGAGGACTCGATCGCGGACGCGGACGTGAACGTGGTCGCGAATTCCGACGGTCAGCTCATCGAGGTGCAGGGAACAGCTGAGGGTCGGCCGTTCTCGAAGGCCGACTTCGATCAGGTTCTGGATCTCACGCTTCGCGGGATCAACCAGCTCATCGAAGCGCAGCGCGCCGCGCTGCGGTGACCGAGCGCCTGCTCATCGGGAGCGGGAATCCCGGGAAGCAGCGCGAGTACCGAGAGCTTCTCGCCGGTCTCGACTTTGTGCTGGTCACCCCGGACGAGCTCGATCCGGTCCCTGAGGAGCCGGAGGAGGACGGCCATTTCTTCTCCGAGATCGCCCTGCAAAAGGCTGGCACCTACGCGCTCGAGACCGGACTACGGACGATCTCCGACGACTCGGGCCTCGAGGTCGATGCGCTGGGCGGTGCACCCGGGTACCGCAGTCGGCGGTTCTTCGGTGAGGACACGACCGCCGCCGAACGGAACGACAAACTGCTCGCCCTACTGGACGGAGTCAAGGAGCGAGGCGCCAGGTTTGTGTGCGCCGTCGTTCTCGCATCGCCGGACCTTGACAAAGAAATTCTCACCTTCGAGGCGGAGGTGCGCGGCGAGATCGCGTTGGCTCCGCGCGGCACACACGGCTTCGGCTACGACCCGCTGTTCATCATCGCCGGCGATGGCCGCACGATGGCCGAGCTACCCGCGCACGAGAAGCACCGGATCTCGCACCGCGGTCTCGCGGTCGCGAAGCTGCGCGCGTACCTTGCGGGAGAGGCGCGATGATGCGGGCGCGCATCGTCCATCACAGCGAGTACCTGGCGCTGTCCCTGTTGCTCATCGGCGCCGCGGTCTGGCAGAAGGATCAGATCACGGCGTGGTTCTGGTTCTGGCTGCTCGCACCGGACCTCTTCGGCTACGTGCCCGCGTTCTTCTTCGGGCGTCCGCCGGCTAAGGGATACCTTCCGCCGCGCGCGGTGTGGCTGTACAACCTCTGGCACAACTTCACTCTGCCCGTCGCGCTGTTCGTCGCGCTGCTCCTGCTCTTCGCCGGTAATCCGTGGCCACTACTGGGTTGGCTGCTCCACATCAGCGTCGATCGGCTCGTGGGATTCGGTCTGCGCGGCGAGGATGGCGGGCAGGCGCTGATCTAGCGCTAGGGCGCCTTCGTCACGCTCTTCGTGATGGTCGGCGCGCCGCTGGCGGTCAGGGTGAACGTGTACGTGTCGGCGGGCCAGTTGGTGCCGAGCCAGCTCCAGTACACGCCGAACTCGTCGAGGACCTGGAAGCGACCGCTGTTGGTGAATCCTGTCGCCGCACCGGTTATCGATAGCGTGACCGAGGTATTCGGCGCGTAGCCGTAGATGACGAAGGTCGGGCCGTTCGGTCCGGCGCCGGCGGTGCTGTCCGCGGCGAACGCGATGCCCGGCGACGTCGCGAGCGCGCGGAGACGCGCGGGAACGGACGCGGCGAAATCGGCCCACGAACGACCGGTCACCGCGGCGTACGACTCCTCGAACGTGCGCCCCGCGCCGATGAGGGAGAGGATCTGCAGCTGCGCCGCGAGTCCGATCTCGTTCCGTAGCACCTGCACGATCTGCGACGCCTCGGCGTACTGGTAGCGGCTGAGCGGGCCTTCACGCGCGTTCCAGGCCCCCTGAGAGGTGAGCTCGGCTGTGCTCAGCTGCCGGCCGTTGACCGCCATGGAGACGGCGCGGTGCTGCTCGACGGTCCGCCACCACAGCGCGCCTGGGATCGTGAACTCCGCGAGCCGCGCGGACCCCTCGTTGAGCCACGCGGGGACCGGGGCGTCGCCGGTGATCTCGTCGATCATCATGTGGGTCAGCTCGTGACGTGCCGTGGTGAACGGGATGGAGTTCCCGATCCGCGCGAGGTCCATGGCCACGCGCTTCCGGTAGTAGACGCCCGCGCTCTCGAACGGATCCGCGATGGACTGCGCCGACACGAACGACGGCCCGAGCCCCATGATCTGCGTCTGCGCGGTCTCATACGACGCGTCGGTCGCCAGGAGGTACACCTCGGGGCGCGCGGCGAAGCTCCGGCCGTAGTCCTGTTGGATCCTCGCGATGTCCGCGTTCACCTGCGTGTTGATCGCACCCGCGGCGAACCGCGACACGGTCGATTCCGCGTAGAAGTCGCTCGATCCGGTGGTCCGCAGCAGGAACGAGATCCCGCCCCTCGTCACCGATGCCGGCGGCACGACGGTGAGCTGGATCGTCTCGAACGCGTTCCCCGCGGTCGCCGTGATCGCTCCCACGCCGCCGGTCGCACCCGCGGTGAAGACGCCGCTCGTGGCGACCGCGCCGAGGGCCAGCGGCGCGACGCGCCACGTTGGAGGCGTCTCCGGCATCACCTCGTCGAACTGGTCCTTGACCGTCGCGGTGAGCTGCGCCGACTCGTCAGTGCCCAGCTGCACGACACCGGGCGTGATCACGACGGCGGTCGGCGCCGGGACGGTGCTCACCGTCGCGGCGAAGCCTTCGTAGATCATCGTCCCATCGCCGCCCTCGAAGTTGAGCTCGGTCACGAGCGCCGCGACGTTCCCTTCTTTCGCGTCGACGACCACGCCGTACTGCGTGTCGTCGGACAGTCCCGGCACCGACCGCGGATCGACGCGGATCGACGCGCCGCGCGCGAATGGACCGATCGACTGACGCGTCACGAGCGCTCCGTCCGCGAAGCGGTACCAGCGCAGCGTCGCGCTCGTCGCACCGGCGGACTGCACGACGATCGGTGTCGTCCAGCCACGTGCGCCGCCGAGCGTTCGCGTCACGTTCGGGAGATACGCGCGGTTGCCCTGCCCGCTTGCGCCGATGAATCCCATCGCCGCGCCGTGCACGAGCGTCGCGTCGAGCACCGCGAACGTGCCGCCGGTCACCACGAGCGAGTACTCGCCGACCGCGAGGGATGGACTCTGCTCCGGATCGAAGAGCCACGTCGCGCCGGGCTTGATCGCCACCGGGGCCGTGATGGTCAGCGGACCGCCGCCGCCCAGGCGCTGGAACGCGAGGGTCGGTCGCGCCTCGAAGGTGCCGGCGTTCTGCACGAGCACGCCGCTCGGATAGGTGCGCAGCGCGGGGCCGTCGCGTCGCACGTACGGGAGGTACACGTCACCCGCTGTCGGCTGCGGCACACCGTTGTAGCTGAAGCCGCGCGGAGCGAGTGAGGACGGCGCGTCGTCGTGCGCGTTCACGACGACGCCGATCGGCTGAGCCGATGTGATGACGACCGAGTAGTAGCGGCCCGCAAGGAGCTGCGGCTCGGCTGTCGGATCGATGAACTGCGAGCGCCCGGGTGCGATCGTGCGAGTGAGCGTCGTGGTGACGGCGCCGTCGAAACTCGTGAAGCGCGCGCTCACGCTCGTGTTCACCGCGCCGAAGTTCTGCATCACGAACGTCGTGATCCAGCTGCGGTTGCAGTTGGGATCGGTCGGCGGGCACGCTGCCGAGACGGGCTTCCCGACGAACGGGAGGTACATGCTGGTCGCGCCGCTCGTGAGGCCGTTGTACGAGAGGGCTTCCGCGCGGGTGGGCTGACCCTGGCCCTGATGCTCGTTGATGACGGAGACGACTTCCGAGCCGAACGACTTGACCACCACGGAGAACTGCGCGTCGGCTGGGAGGTCCGCGTCGTTGTTCGGGTAGTCGGCAAAGCTCGTCGCGGGGGCGAGGTCGTCGATCCTCCGGCACGTGACGAGTCCACCGTCGCTGAAGCGGAAGAAGGACACTTCGAGCGTCGCCTTCTTCACGCCGACGTTCTGCACGATGAACGGCGTGACCCACCCGTTCGGTCCGCCGAGCATCTTCGTGATGTTGGGCAGGAAGATCGTCGTCGTGGGTACACCGAGCGTCCCGCAGGGAGCGGCAGCAGCAGCGGATGCGGTCGGCGCGACGGTGGTGGGCGTCGCCGCGGCCGCGCGTCCCGCGCCGGCGCCCAAAATCAGTGGGAGCGCAAGCAAAAAGCCAAGCGCGACCGCCACCTTCCTCACGGTGGCGAGTATGCGTGAGCCTCTGAGCGCCGCGGTCCTAGTCGCGTAGCAATTCGCGAAGCGCCGCGAGATCGCGTGCGTATGCCTGCTCGGGGATCCTCGGTGCCGTCCTCAGATCAAGATCGGCGCGCATCAAATGCGCCGGATGTCCCGGTTCACCGTCGTCGAGATAGCGCGGAACGGCGTGGGTATGCAGGTGTGGCAGGGAGTTGCCGAGCATCTCGAAGTTCATCTTGATCGGCCGGTAATGCTTCTCGATCGCGCGCCCGACCCGCAGCACCTCGTCGAAGTACGCGCTCGCCTCGTCCTTGCTGAGCTCGGTGGGATCGGAGACGTGCCGACCGCGCCAGATGACTACGGAATAGCCGGGCTGTCCGACCTCGATGGCGACGAGGTACGCGTCGGACACGCGACCTTCGAAGATGCGGGAGCTGCCGTGCGCGACCTCCGGCCGTCCTTCGGCGCACATCGGGCACTCCTTGCCACGGACGCGCTCGCTCCAGTCCGCCGGCCATTCGCGCTTCATCGCGGCGCAACGGTATCGCTTCGGGCGAAGGCCAAGATGTGCTCCATGTCCGGCGCGTAGCCGTCGCTCGTGTCGACGATGAGCTGCGGCATCCCGATGTCGATCAGGAACTCGGAATCGTCTTCGTTCCACTCATCAAGCACGGCGCTGTCGACGTGCACGCGGTGCCTGCCGCGGGCGGC
>DATEZK010000160.1:0-2150 GCA_035255665.1 Candidatus Limnocylindria bacterium | reverse complement strand
CTCGCTCGCGAGCTCGACCAGCGCGCCGATCCGCCCGCCGGAGTGGATGTAGGACGCGATGAGGCCTTCCTTCGCCTCGCGGCTGGACTTCTTCGCGACGGACTCGAGCCCGCGCTGCTTCAGCAGCCCCAGCGCCTTCTCGTAGTCGCCACCGGCGTCCTCGAGCGCGCGCTTGCAGTCCATGACGCCCGCGCCGCTCTCGCTGCGCAGACGCTGTACGTCTTTTGGATCGATCTTGGTCATCACCACTTAGCTCTCCTCGGCAGTCTTGATATCGGCGGTCCCCTCGGGCTCGAGGTCGACGGCGACGTCCTCTTCTTCCTCTTCCGGCTCGGGCTCGTAGACACGCGGCGTGCGCTTCGCGCGCGGCACACCGATCCCCTCGAGCTCGGCGGCGGTCGTCGCGGGGGCGTAGCCCATGTCCTCGGGGCTCGCCTCCTTGCGACTCGCGTCGAACATCGCGCGTCCCTCGATGATCGCGTCGGCGATCTTCTGGCAGATGAGCTTCACCGCGCGGATCGCGTCGTCGTTCGCGGGGATGATCACGTCGATGAGGTCCGGGTCGCAGTTCGTGTCGACCATCGCGACGACCGGGATCTCGAGGCGGCGTGCCTCTTCGACGGCGATGTGCTCGCGGTGCGGATCGACGATGAAGAGCGCGGACGGATGACGCTTGAGCTCGCGCACGCCGGAGAAGTACCGATCGAGATGCAGCAGCTCGTCGTCCAGACGCAGCGCGTCCTTCTTGGGCATCGTCGCGAAGTCCCCGCGCTCTTTGCGCTCGTGCAGCTCGTTGAGCCGGTTGATGCGCTTTTGGATCGTCACGAAGTTCGTGAGGAAGCCGCCGAGCCAGCGCTGGTTGACGAAGTGCATGTCGGCGCGCTTCGCCTCCTCCGAGATGGACTCCTGCGCCTGCTTCTTGGTCCCGACGAAGAGGACCTGTCCCCCGTCGGCGGCCAGATCGCGCACGAACGTGTACGCCTCTTCGACGCGCGTAAGCGTCTGCTGCAGATCGATGATGTGGATCCCGTTCCGCTCCATGAAGATGAAGCGCTTCATCTTCGGGTTCCAGCGGCGCGCCTGGTGACCGAAGTGGACCCCGGACTCCAGGAGCTGTTTCATGGTGACAACGGCCACGTGGGCCTCCCTTTTTCCTCCGCCTCCGTCAACTCACTTCGGTCGCCGTCGCGCCAAGCGCGAGTGGCGAGGGTCGAAGCGATCGGGAAGGCGTGCGTGATATCGAGCAAAACGCCCGATCCGAGATCAATTGTACGCGATAAAACGAGCGGCCCGGTTTCCCGGGCCGCTCGTGGACTGCGATATCGCAGACGCTCTTACGTCAGGTTGTTACCGATGTTGCTGAAGATGTTCTGGAGCTGGCCGCGAAGGAAGATCATGGCCACGATGACGGCAATAGCGATGACAGCGATGATGAGTGCATATTCGACGAGGCCCTGACCCTCTTCGTCACGGAAGAAAGCGATCACTTGAGAACCTCCTTTCCCTGCATGCTTAGCGGACGAACAAGCGTTGTCCGCTATGCGGAAAAACACTAGGTGGTCCCTACCGGCCGACAAGCCCCCCAAGAAGCACACCAGTGGTCCTGATACGCGCGAGCCACCTCGGATAGCCGCGCTGGACTTTCGCCTAGCGGAAGTCCGGGTGACCGCGGGAAGAGATCTCGTCCCGGAGGGATTCCAGCGCGCTGCGTGGCCGGTCTGGGGGAAGGTGGGAGCCCAGCGAGGCGGCAACGGCGTCGCGCAGCTCCGGCAGCGTGCAGCCGAACAGCTCGCCGCTCGTCTCAAATTCCGCGCGCAGCCGAAGGAAACCGAAGGGGTTGTGACGAGAGACATCGAGGCCGCTGCAGAGCTCGTCGAGCAGCGTGTACAGGGTCCGGCGGCCATCCGGCGAGAGGCCGTCGAGCCACGTCGACACGAGCTTTGCCGCGCGCTCGTCCACCAGCCGATTATGGTGAGCGGCCGATGACCACCGTCAACGTGCGCTACATGGTGGATGACGTCGATGCGGCCGTGGCGTTCTACACCACGCATCTCGGCTTCGTGCTCATCTCCAGCGCGGCCCCGGCGTTCGCCGACGTGTCACGTGGGGATCTTCGGCTTCTCCTCAGCGGCGCAACGAGCTCGGCCGGC
>DATEZK010000159.1:0-3335 GCA_035255665.1 Candidatus Limnocylindria bacterium | reverse complement strand
TCTACCGCGCTTGGTAGTGGCTGCGCCATCTCGAGCACCGCGCGCAGCGACGCGCCGGTCCACTCGGCCGTGCCGACCGCGCCGGTGCGCCACTGCTCGCCCGCGACCGGCGGATCGAGGAAGGCCCTGCCGTTGCCGGCGCACTCGAGCGTCACGACCGTTGAGCGCGGTGGCAGTGATCGGATCTGGTCGAGGTCGAGCTGGATCGGCGTGCGCACCGCGCCGTCGATCGCGAGGCGATCCGGCGCCGCGGGGACCGCAAAGTGGTTGCGCACGTAGTGGCGCGCTGCGGGCGTTATCACGCCGACCTGTCGTTCGAGCGGAGTCTCGGCGTTGAGCGGCTCGCGGCTCAGGTAGACGAGATCGTCGCTCACGCGGTCAGTCTCTTGCATCGGGGCCGGACTAGCATTTCAGCGTGCCGCGGCGGCTCGTCAATCTCGCGCTCCTCGTCGCCGTACCGCTTCTCGTCGCGACCGGCCTGCTCGCGTGGGTCGTACCGCCGCCGACGGCCGACGCGCTCCTCGTCGTGCACCGTGTCGCCGGTGTCGCACTCGTGCTGGCGCTCGCGTGGAAGTACGGCATCGCGCGACGCTCGATCCGTCGGCGGGCGCACGGCGGCCCCGGTCTCAGCCTCGCGGTCGGCGCCGTGTCGTCGATCGCGCTCCTGCTCGTGTTGGGGATCGGTCTGGCATGGTCGATCGGCGTCGTGTCGTTCGACCGGCCTCTGGCGTATTCGCTGCTCAACGTGCATGTGTTCGTCGGCGTGGCGCTCGTCCCGCTGATGTTCGCTCACGCCGCGCAGCGCTGGGAGGCGCGGCCGGCGATACGTGATCTGGGGGATCGTCGCGTCGCGTTGCGCGCGCTCGCGCTTGGCGTGGGCGCGGTCGTCGCGACTGCTGCGCTCGATCGTGTGGGTCTGGCGCGCCGGTCGACAGGGTCACGCGCCGCATCGTCTTTCAGCGGCAACGACTTCCCGCTCACGATCTGGGCTTTCGATTCCGTGCCGACCATCGATCTAGCGACCTGGCGCATGCGTATCGATGGGGACGTGGTTTCGCCTGGCGCGATCTTCTACGACGATCTGCTTGCCCTGCCCTCCACCGAGCGAGACGCCGTGCTCGACTGCACCGGAGGCTGGTGGACGGAGCAGCACTGGCGTGGCGTCACACTTGCCGATCTACTCGCGAAACACGGCGTGCGTGCGTCAGCCAGGCGTGTCGATGTCGTGTCGCTGACAGGGCACGCTTGGTCGTTTCCCATCGTGGAGGCAGAGCGTCTTCTGATCGCGACACATGTCGGTGGCGAAACCCTGAGCCCGGGCCACGGGTATCCCGCGCGTCTCATCGCACCCGACCATCGCGGATTCCAGTGGATAAAGTGGGTCAGTCATGTGCGTGTCGAATAACCTATGAAGATGCGTCGCTTGTTCGTGGTCGCCGTCGCGGGTCTCTCGGTCGTCGCGGCCGCGATCGTTTCGTGCGGTGTGGTCGCTCCAGGTAGCGGGCCGTTCGTGCCCGGCGAGATCGGAGCGCAGCCAGGGCCCGGCGGCGTCGCGGTTAAGCCCGGGGCGCCACTGCCGATGCTGCAAGACATCGATCCGGAGGACCTCGACCCATCGCGCGACGTGCCCGGTGTCCCACCGGTCGCGCTGGCGCCACCCGGTGGCGCGATCGTGCAGGCCAACGGGATCCGTATCCCGAAGCCGGCGATGCCGACGGGGCCGCGACGCATTGGGATCCAGGTCGGTCATCTCGACACCGACAAAGTGCCGGCAGAGCTCGGCACGCGCATCACGTTCCAGACCGGAACGAGCTGGGCCGGTGTCGACGAGGTCGATGTGAACATGGACATCGCACAGCGCGTCAAGGCGCAGCTCGTTGCGCGCGGGTACGTTGTCGACATCATCCCGACGACGGTGCCGCCGGGTTACCTCGCGGACGTCTTCCTCGCCCTGCACATGGACGGCGATGAAACTCTGCAGAAGAGCGGATTCAAGATCGCGCACGGATCACGTCGTGGGCCGTATGAGGACAAGCTCGTGAGCCTTCTGCGTGACGAGTACGCGAAACAGACGGGACTCGAGTGGGATGCGGCTGGAATTTCCCGCAACATGACTAATTACTACCCTTTCAACTGGGGACGTTATCAACACGCTGCGGCTGCTCACACACCCGCCGCGATCCTCGAAATGGGATTCCTCTCCAACGGACACGACCGCGCGCTGATGCTCGACCATGGCGACGGCGTCGCTCTCGCAATCGTCAACGGCATTCAGCGCTTCCTCGACGAGGTGCCACGTTCCAAGATCTTCGGCGAGGATCTTGTCGTACCGCAGCGCGGCCGCGCGAGCCCTACGCCAGGGACGTAAGCAGCGCGGACGCGCGCTCCGCCTGTAGGAGCGCGCGGAACTCTTCCTCAGTTCTTCTGTGTTTCCGACGATTGCAGTGGCGACAGGCGGGCAGGATGTTGCCGATGTCGTTCGACCCGCCGCGATCGAGCGGAATGCGGTGATCGGCCTCGATGCGTTCAGGGGAGCCGCAGTATGCGCACCGTCCGGCGTGCTCCACCAATAGCGCATCCCACTCTTCGAACGTGAAGTGCGTTCCGGCCGCAGCCGCCCTGCGCTTGTTGTTAGCGACGCGAACATACGCACGAGCGCGCTCGAGATTTCGCAGCCGCCACTTCTTGTAGTAGTCCAGCGCTGCGCGGGGATCTTGTGCGTAGGTCCGTCTGTTGCGCTCCCGGTCGCGTGCGCGCAGCTCGTCACCATGCTCTTGTCGGTAGCGACGGTTGTACTCGCGGCGTTTCTCGCGATTGCGTCCGTACCACGCGCTGTTCTGCGCGCGAACGCTCTCCGCGAACGCCGCGTCACTCGCGTATCGCTGTCGCTTTGCGGAAAGTACCGAGTCTCGGTTAGCGGCGTAGCGTTCGCGATCCTTCTGCCGCCTGGCAGGTCGAATTAGCTCCTTGTTGCGCTGGTACCAGCGTCGTGTCGCTTCGCGTGCAGCTGCTCGCCGCTTCTCAGGATCGCGATAGGGCATGCCGAAATCCCTTCCGGCAGTGCCCTCCTTCCGGCCGATCGAAACGTAGCAAAGTCGCGACGTCGTGAGAAGTGTTCGCAGCGCTAATTCGTTAACGCTTCTCGGGCTTCGCGCGCTGTGCTGTGCGAATCGATGGTGACCGCATCCACGGGTTATCGTGAGCGCCCATGCCAGCAAAGAAGACCACGGCGAAGAAGACCGCCGGCAAGACGACCCGCAAGACCACCAGGAAGCGCCGCGGCCCGGCCGAGGCGCGCGGACCCGAGGCGACGCAGAGCGCGATCGCGACTGACG
>DATEZK010000158.1:0-2131 GCA_035255665.1 Candidatus Limnocylindria bacterium | reverse complement strand
CACGCCGTGGCCGGCGGCGGGCGCACGTTTCACGATTCGGTGCATGATGAGCATCGCCTGCTCGTCGCACGCGAAGCGCTTCGGGCACACCGGACACTCGGCGGCGCTCTTCTCCGGCAAACGGCCGAGGCTGATGAGCGTGAAACCACAGCGCTCGAAGAACTCGGGCACCAGCGTCAGCGCGAACACGCGCCGTAGGCCCAGCTGCTTCGCCCTGTCAATGCATGCGTCCACGAGGGCCTTCCCCACTCCGCGGCCTGAGGTCTCCGGCCGCACCGCGAGCGAGCGGATCTCCGCGAGATCCCGCGTGAGCACGGCCAGCGCGCAGCAGCCGTAAAAGCCGTCGTCCTCTGCGACGACGTAGTCGGCTAGGTGCTCCAGCAGGAATTCGCGCGAGCGCGACAGCATGAGATCCTGCGCCGCGTATCCGTCGATGAGACGGCGCATGGCGTCGACGTCCTCGACGCGCGCGGGCCTGATGTGCAGCGTCACGCCCGCAGGGCGGCGCGGGCTTCCTCGATCGCCGCGCGCACGCGTTCCGGCGCAGTCCCGCCGGGCGACGACCTGGATGCGAGGGATCGCGACACGTCGAGCTCGTCGACCGCGCTGTCGCCGAAGCGGAGATCGACCGCGCGGAGCTCGCCGATCGTGATCCCGGCCAGGTCTTTCTTTGCGTCCAGGCGTTCGCGCACGAGGCGGCCCACGATCTCGTGCGCCTCGCGGAACGGCACGCCCCTCCGCGCCAGATGGTCCGCGAGATCTGTCGCGGTCAACATCCCGCGCTCCGTCGCGCGGCGCATCGCGTCGCGATCGAAACGCAGTCCGCCAACGACCAGCGCGAGCGTCTCGAGCGCCGGGATGACGGTCGCCGCGTCATAGAGGGGCACGCGGTGCTCCTGAAGATCGCCGTCGTACGCGAGCGGCAAGCCCTTGAGCGTTGTCAGGACGGCCACGAGGTCGCCGACGATGCGGCCGGCTCGCCCGCGCACGAGCTCGGCGACGTCGGGGTTCTTCTTCTGCGGCATGATGCTCGACCCCGTCGCGTGCTGATCCGAGATCTCGGCGAACGCGAACTCTGCACTCGTCCACAGGACCAGCTCCTCCGCGAGACGCGACGCGTGCACCGCGGCGAGCGCGCAGACGTACGCGAAGTCGGCGACGAAGTCGCGATCGGCGACGGCGTCGATGCTGTTGCGGAACGTCCGCGGCAGATCGAGCTCGCGCGCGACCGAGGGCGGATCGACCGGATAGGGGACGCCCGCGAGAGCGCCGGCACCGAGCGGCGACACCGCCGCGCGCTCCCGCGCCTCATTCGCACGCATGCGGTCGCGCCGCAGCGCCTCGACGTGCGCGAGCAGGTGGTGCGCCAGCGAGACCGGCTGCGCGCGCTGAAGATGTGTGTACCCGGGCATCACGGTGTCGACCTCGGAAGAAGCCCGCTCGACGAGGGCCCGCGCGAGCGCGAACAGCGCGCCGTCGAGATCGCCCAGCAGCTCGACCACGAGCAGGCGCAGGTCCAGCGCGATCTGGTCGTTGCGGCTGCGGCCCGTGTGGAGCTTCCCGCCGACAGCGCCGGCGCGCTCGGTCAGCACGCGCTCGACCGCCGAGTGAACGTCCTCCGCGTCAGCGGGCCATGCGAACGTCCCGGCCTTGATCTCGGTCGCGATGCGCTCGAGCTCGCGCACGAGCACGGCGGACTCATCCGCCGCGATGACGCCCTGACGCCCGAGCATCCGCGCGTGCGCGATGCTGCCACGCACGTCATGCGCGGCGAGACGCTTGTCGAGCTCGAGCGACGCGGTGAAGTCACGCACCTTCGGATCGAGCGCGCCCTCGAAGCGTCCCTTCCAGAGGTCTTTGCTCACTTGGTGCGCTTCTTCGCCTTCGGCGCCTCGAGCGACTTCCGCGGCACGTCGAGCATCGCCTCGCTTCCCTCACCCCAGAGAGCCTGCGTCCTCGCCTGCGTGCGCAGCGGCAGGCCGAAAACGGTGATGAAGCCCTCCGACGCCTTGTGGTCGAACTGGTCGCCCTTGCCGTACGTCGCAAGCGCGGTCGAGTACAGCGAGTGCGGCGAGCGGCGGCCGGCGACATGGGCGGCGCCGCGGTGAAGTCGCATGCGTATCTCGCCGCT
>DATEZK010000157.1:0-4482 GCA_035255665.1 Candidatus Limnocylindria bacterium | reverse complement strand
TCCCAGCCGCGGATCACGCGGCCTGCGCCCAGCGGGAAGTCGAAGGCCTCGTTCCGATCCCAGGACGCATCGAACTGCTTTTTCGTCGACCACGCGACACCGACGTAGTGGACCTCGACGGTCTTGCCCGGCGTCGCTTCCGCGCCTGCGCCGGTGACGAGGTCCTCGCGCACGAGCTCTTTGGGTGGCGCGCCCGCGGGGATGTCGACGTTCGGCTTCGTGGCCACGTTAGGGGAAGATCCCCCGCTTCTCGATCGCGCTCGCGACGCGCTCGACCGCGACGATGAACGCGGCCTCGCGCGGCGTGCAGTCGTACGCCTTCGTCTTGGCGAGCACCAGATCGCTCGCGCGGCGCATGTAGATCTCGAGCCGCTTCTCGACTTCGTCGAGCTCCCAGTAGAACTGCGCGCGGCTCTGCACCCATTCGAAGTAGGACACGACCACACCGCCGGCGTTCGCAAGGATGTCCGGCATGATCGTCACGCCACGGTCCGCGAGCACGCGGTCGGCGTCGGCGGTGATCGGGCCGTTCGCGCCTTCGACGATGATCTTCGCGCGGACCTCGTGCACGTTGGCCGAAGTGATCTGGCCTTCCAGCGCGGCCGGCACGAGCACGTCCACGTCCATCGCGAGCAGCTCGGCGTTGGTGATCTTGGATAGGCCGGGAAGGCCCTCGACGACGCGCTTCGGGTTCCGCTTCACGTGCTCGATGGCGGCCGGGATATCGATGCCCTGCGGCGAGGCGTAGCCGCCGCTGACATCGGATATCGCGACGATCTTGCAGCCCGCCTCCGCGAGTCCTTTCGCGGTGACGCTGCCGACGTTGCCGAAGCCCTGCACCGCGACGCGCGTGTTGTCCGGACGGCGGCCGGCGCGCTTCAGCGCCTCGAGCGTCACGAACGCGACGCCGCGCCCGGTCGCCTCGGTGCGCCCGCGCGATCCGCCAAGGTCGATGGGCTTGCCGGTGACGACCTCGGGTGAGTGCTGCCCGGTCATCATCGTCACGGTGTCGACGATCCACGCCATCGTGGACTCGTCGGTGTTCACGTCGGGCGCCGGGATGTCGCGCTCGGGGCCGATGATCGGCAGGATCGCGGCGGTGTATCGCTTCGTCAGGCGCTCGACCTGGCGGCGCGTCAGCTTGTGGGGATCGACGCTGACGCCGCCCTTCGCACCGCCCAGCGGCAGATCCGTGACGGCGCACTTCCAGGTCATGAGCATCGCGAGCCCCTCGACCTCTTCGAGGGTGACGCCGGGATGGAAGCGGATGCCGCCCTTGCCCGGACCGCGTCCGGTCGAGTGCTGGACGCGGTAACCGGTGTAGACCTCGAGCTGCCCCTCCTCGAGCATCACCGGCACCGAGACGATGAGCGTCCGCTCCGGCGTGCTGAGGAACTTCTTCATGCCGGGATCGAGGTTCAAAGCGCGGGCCGCGTTGTCGAGCTGCCGCAGCGCGGAGTCGCGGAGCTCCTTGCCGGGATGCGTCGGCGCGGGAGTGCTCAGCGTCACGCGAAGCGCTTCTCGTACATCGTCGTCGGCGACTCCGGGACGTAACCGAGCCGCTGGTTGATGCCGCGCATCGCGGCGTTCGCCTCGTCGTTGGTCGTGCCGAACAGCTTCACGCCGCGCGCGCCGAGCTCGCGTAGCGCCCGCAGCTTCATCGCCAGCCCGAGTCCCTTGCCGCGCTCGGCGCGGGTGACTCCCGTGAAGTTCGTGTATGCGGCGCCGTTCTCTTTCACCATCGTCGCGGTCATGCCGACGGGGCGACCGTCGCGCAGGGCGACGATGGTGCTGGCTCGATCGTTACCCGGTCCCTCGAAGAACATCTTTCGCGCCACCTCGAACGGGGGCGGCTGCGCGGGCATCGGCGTCGGCGACGGGACGTCGCGCGCCATCTCCCAGATCACCGGCAGCAGCTCCCGCTGGAACGCCTCGACCTCGTCGGGGGAACCGCTGAGCTTCTCGGCCATCGTCGCGAGCTCGACGCCGGCGCGGCGGGCGATCTCGTCGGGATCGTCGAACTTCGACGCGTCGAACTTCGCGACTTCGATGTAAGCGTCGATCCGTTGGTGGAACGAGCGGTATCCCTTTGCCTCGGCGAAGTTAGCGCCCTCGGGCTCGTCTCCGCGGACCGGGGAGATGAGCCGCTTGGCGCCCTTCTCGCGCGCATGCTCCTCGATGCGCTCCAGCAGCGAGCTTCCGACTCCGCGGCGGCGCCACTCGGGCGCGACACGGAGCGTGACCCGCCAGGAGCCGTCAGGCGGAGCGAAGAGGCCCCCGCCGCTCGTGACCGCGATGGCCTGCATCTCGCCGCGGCCGTCCTCGACGAGGAGCGCGAAACGCGAAGGGTCGGGCATCGCGGCCCACATCGCGCGGGCCGCCGCGGGTGAGATCCACCGGCCCGCGTCGGCCCAGCGGTTCTGGAACTCGATCGTCCGCTCGAGATCCGCATCCTCGGCGACGCGAACGCGCAGCTCCGGCGGGAGACGCTTCGCGACAGCAGCGAGATCGGTGGCCACGAGGCCGCAGACTACAACCGAATGAGCGACGACGACACGACATACATGCGGCGTGCGCTGCGTCTTGCGGCGCGCGCCGCCGGACGGACGAGCCCCAATCCGATGGTCGGCACGGTCGTGGTCCGCGGCGGCGAGGTCGTCGGCGAGGGCTATCACCACGCCGCGGGCGAGCCGCACGCAGAAGTGAACGCGCTCGCGAAAGCGGGCGATGCCGCGCGCGGAGCGACGCTGTACACGACGCTCGAGCCATGCGCGCACCACGGCCGCACCCCGCCCTGCGTCGACGCGATCGTGCGGGCGGGCATTCGCCGCGTCGTCGCGGCGATGCGCGATCCGGACCCGCGCACCGATGGCAAAGGCTTCCGGCAGCTCAGGGCATCCGGTATCGAAGTCGAACAAGGGGTCCTCGAGGCGGAGGCGCTTCGGCTCAACGAAGGCTTCGTCAGCCGCGTGCGCCGCGGACGGCCGTTCGTCCTGGTGAAGCTGGCGACCACGCTCGACGGCCGCGTCACGGCGAAGGGCCGCCGCTATCTCGTCGGCAAGCGCACTCTGCGCGAGGTGCATCGACTCCGTGACCGATCGGACGCCGTGCTCGTCGGCATCGGCACGGTCCTCGCCGACGATCCGATGCTGACGGTGCGGGAGGTCACTGGCCGCGATCCGCTCCGGGTCATCGTCGACACCGACGCGCGCACGCCGCCGACCGCGAAGGTGGTTCGCGCGAAGGATCCGCAGCACACGGTGCTGTTCGTCGCGCGCGACGCCGATGCCCGGCGCACCAACAAGCTGCGTGAGGCGGGTGTCCTGCTGACGACGCTGCCACGCAGTGACGGCGGACTCGACCTCGGCGCGGCCATGCGCTGGCTGGGCGAACACGGCGTCAACACCGTCCTGTCCGAAGCCGGCCCGCGTGTCGCGGGTGCGCTCGTGCGCGCGGGGCTCGCGGATCGGCTCATGATCATCACCACGCCGATCGCCGGCGGAGACGGACCGCCCGCGCTCGCGGGCGTCGCCGACACGGCCGACCTGAAGAACGTGCGCGTCCGACGCTTTGGCGAAGACGTCGCGATCGAAGGAGATCTCTAGGGTGTTCACCGGCATCGTCGAGGAGCTCGGGACCGTGCGCCACGTGAGCGCGACCGCGTCGGGCTCGCGCCTCGAGATCGCGTGCGCCCGCGTCCTCGACCGCCTCTCGGTCGACGACAGCGTCAACGTCGCGGGCGCGTGCCTCACCGTGATCGACCGCGACGATCGCGGGTTCGCGTCCGACGTCGTGCCGGAGACGATCGCGCGCACCACGCTGGGCGCGCTCCTCCGCGGCAGCCGCGTCAATCTCGAGCGCGCGGCGACACCGGAGACGGCGCTGGGCGGCCATCTCGTGCAGGGCCACGTCGATGGCACGACGAAGCTCGTCGCTCGCCGCGCGGAGGGCCAGGGCGCGCGTCTGCGTTTCGCGCTGCCGAAGGCGACGGCACGCTACGTCGTCATGAAGGGGTTCATCACGATCGATGGCGTGAGCCTCACGATCGCGGGCCTCGGGAAGACCTACTTCGAGGTCGCGCTCATCCCCCACACCTCAGAGCGCACGACGCTCGGGTCGCTGCGCGTTGGCGAAGCGGTGAACCTCGAGGTCGACATCGTGGCGAAGTACGTGGAGCGTTTGCTACGGAAGTCGTGACCTAAACTGCTCCTGTGAGGAAGGCTCCCGCCACGAAGAAGGCCAGGCGCTCGAAGATCACGCGCCACCCGCGGGTCGTCTCGCCGCAGCCACCGTTCAGCACCGTCGACGAGGCCATCGCGGAGATCGCCGCGGGCCGGATGATCATCGTCGTCGACGACGAGGACCGCGAGAACGAGGGCGACCTCACGCTGGCAGCCGAGGTGTGCACGCCCGAAATGGTCGCGTTCATCCGCAAGTACGCGAGCGGCGTGATCTGCGTGCCGATGACAACGGAGCGACTCG
>DATEZK010000156.1:0-2157 GCA_035255665.1 Candidatus Limnocylindria bacterium | reverse complement strand
GCCTCTGGAAGGACGGCAACAACCTCTTCTACGACAAGGAGGGCTATGCCCTCCTGTCTGACACGGCGCGCCACTACATCGGCGGTCTCCTCAAGCACGCGCCCGCGATCCTCGCGTTCGCGGCTCCGACGACCAACTCGTACCGCCGGCTGGTTCCCGGCTACGAGGCGCCGATCAACCTCGTGTACTCGCAGCGGAACCGCTCGGCCTGAGTACGGATCCCGACCTACTTCGACAAGCCCGAGGCGCGGCGTCTCGAGTTCCGCGCGCCGGACCCGTCGTGCAACCCGTACCTCTCGTTCTCCGCCTGCCTCATGGCCGGCCTCGACGGCGTGATCAACCAGATCGAGCCGCCGGCGCCGATCGACGAGGACCTGTACGAGGGCGAGCACCGCTCGGTGAAGCAGACGCCCGGCTCGCTCGAAGAGGTGCTCGACGCCCTGGATGCAGACCGCGACTTCCTCATGCGCGGCGGCGTGTTCACCGAGGACCTCATCGAGGAGTGGCTCGGCTTCAAACGTGCAAGTGCGAAGCAGGTTGCACTGCGGCCGCACCCCTACGAGTTCTACTTGTACAGCGACGTCTAAAGGAGGTCGAGATGACAGCGGTGATCCAGTGGCGCGAGGTAGCCAGTGGCAAGCACTGGGCGCCGCGGGCGCTCCCCGAGCCGCCGCGGCACAGCCGGCTGTCAAAGACCGCGAAGCTGCCCAACGACAAGGTGGGTCGCGACCTCGAGGAGTGGCTTGGCGATCTCACGGTGGCGAGCACGCACGACGCGGACTGAGCTCTAGACGGTGCTGCGGGCCCTCGCGCTGCGGATGACCGGCAGGGCCAGCAGCACCAGCACCAGCGTCGCGACCCAGTACGCGACGAAGGGCAGCACGCCGCCCGCGAGCGCTGTCACGAGGTAGACCCCGACGAGCGCGACCGCGGCGTACAGCGCCGGCGGGTAGCCTCGTCCCACCAGGATCGACAGAACAGCGAACGCGAGCGCAGCCGGTACGTCCAGGAGCTCGATGAAGCCGCGCTCCCTGAACGAGATGAACGCGTTGAGCGCGAACACGGCCGCCGGGACCGCGAGCGCGATCGAGGCGGCGACGATCCGAACCTGATCCATGCGTCGATCGTACCCGGCCTGCTCGCTCGTGGGGTTCAGAATGGCCGTATGGAGTGGATCTGGGTCGGCCTGCTGTTCCTGATCATGTTCGGTCCGATCGTGCTGATGCTCATACGACGCCGACGGCGCGAGAAGCTGAGTCAGGGCCCCGACAGCCTGATGGAGTCGTACCGGCATTACCTCGAGGCGCCGAAATGGCCGCGAGGCTAGTCGTCGAGCAGCGCGACCGCGCGTATCGGTGAACCCGTCGCGCCGTCGATCTTCAGCGGCAGGCCGAAGAAACGAAACCGCTTGCCGCGGAGACCCTTGAGTCCGACGAGGTTCTCGATGATCGGGATTTCGCGATCTGGATGCAGGAACAGCACGTGCCCTGGGCAGTCGGAATTGCCGAGCTCCTCAGCGATGCGCCCCTCCAGATTCGGATGATCGACGCCGACGCACTTCACGTCGCGCTCGAGCAGCCATTCGCACGCGTCCTTCGCGAGACCCCGCGCGGCGAGGAACGCATCGCCGCCCCACGTCCCTGACCAGAAGCGGATCAGCACGATGTCGTCCTTTTTGATCTCGACGTTTTGTTTGTCGACGGCCGCGGCCAGCATGTCAGCGGTCACCGGATCACTCGCTGCCTTCGCGCTCACGTCGATGCACACCGCGTCGCCGTAGAGCTTCTCGAGCGGGAGTTCCGCGATGCCGCGGCCGCGCGGCGTACGCCGCGCTCCGTCGTAGAAGTGAAGCGAGGCGTCGACGTGCGTGCCGGTGTGGTCTTCCATGATGAGCAGCTTCGTCGAGAACCCGAGCTTGAACGTCGCCGCGTTCATGTACGGGAGCATCGTGAACGGCGGCTTGATGTCCCACGTCCGCAGGCCGTCTTTGAGCGTCAGCGTGAGGTCGACCATGCGGGGCACGCCGTGATGCTAGGCGAGCACCTTCGATCGGAAGACCGAGAACAGGTCTGCGATCGCGGCGGGGAGCTTGGCTCCGACGTCCTGCCGCGCGTCGTAGCCGCAGAGCTCGAACCCGCGCACGTCGGCGACCGACGT
>DATEZK010000155.1:0-10302 GCA_035255665.1 Candidatus Limnocylindria bacterium | reverse complement strand
GACGAGATGGCCGCCCTCCACGTGACGAAGCCGATCCTCGCGGGCATCATGCCGATCACGTCGCTGGTCTCCGTCCAGCGGATGGCCCAGCTCTCCGGATACGCCGTGCCCGACGACATCGTCCGCCGGATCGAGGCCGGTGGCGACGACCGCGACGAGATCCGCAAACGAGGGATCGAGGTCGCCACCGAGCTCTGCCGTGATCTGCTCGACCTCGGCGTCCCCGGGCTGCACTTCTACACGCTCAACTTCTCAAAAGCTACGCGCGAGATCTACAACAAGCTCGGACTCGTGAAGATCTCGGAGTCGACGGTCAGCGAGTAGTCGCGCCCCGGAGAGCCTCGAGGAACCTGAGGTACGCGACCGCGCCGGGATCCGGATGACCCTGAGCTCGTTCTCCGAGCCACGACGCCCGGCCACGACGCGACACGCTAGGTGTGGTCTCTTCGATGCCCTTGCGCGCCGCGTCGATCATCGCCGCAAGGCTCGTCTCGGGCGTCGATCCTTCGAGTGCGCGAACGCTCGGGATGAGAGCGTCGAGGACCGTCTTGTCTCCGAGCGCGGACTTGCCGCGCTTCTCGACGGCAGCGGCCGCCTGTTGGGCGATCGTCACGGCATCGTCTTTCGAGAGCGACTGTGCTCCAGCGACGGCCCGTGCCGCCGCAAGCAGGCCCGATGCGACAAGTGCGCCGAAGCTCGAAGGGCTTGCCGATGAGATCGCCGAGGCGAGCACACGAAGGACGTCGGCCGGGATGGCACCGTCCGGCAGCGACCGCATCGCCTCGCGTGCCGCGGAGCTGCCGCGGGCCACGGTGATCCCGAGGTCGCCGTCACCGACGGCGGCGTCGAGATCCCGGAGCTCCTCTGCGCTCCCGGCGAGCGTCTCGAAAGCGCGGTCGAGAAGCGTCCGGAGCTCGTCGCCGGTCACTGCCGGTAGAAGGGCGTGAGCGCGGGAGCTTCGAGCAGCTGCGTGAGGTCGGCATCGAGTCGCATGACGCTTACGGAGGCGCCGGCCATCTCAAGGCTGGTGGCGAACTCACCGACGTACGGCCGGCGGATCCGGACACCCTTGCTCTCGAGGCTTCGACTGACGTAGCGGTACAGGATGTAGAGCTCCTCAAGCGGAGTCGCACCGAGACCGTTGATGAGCACGGCGACCTCATCGCCTCGCGCAAGCGCGAGGTCGTCGCTGATCTTCCCCAACAGATCTTCCGCGATGCGATCGGCGCTCTCCAGCCGGCCGCGCCGAACGCCGCGCTCTCCGTGGATCCCGATCCCGATCTCCATCTCGTCGGGGCCGAGCTCGAAGGTCGGCTTCCCGGCGGCCGGGAGGATCGTCGGCGACAGTCCGACGCCCATCGAGCGTGTATTCGTGACCGCCGTCTGCGCGACTGCCGCCACATCCGTCAACGCGCGACCCATCTCGGCGGCCGCCCCGGCGCACTTGTACGCGAAGAAGAGTCCCGCGACGCCGCGTCGATCGGCCGCGCGCGATGGGGGAGCCGATGCGACGTCGTCGGTACCAACGACGGTCGCGGTCTCGATGCCCTCGTCCGCGGCGAATTCGCCGGCGGTGTCGAAGTTCATCACGTCGCCGCCGTAGTTGCCATACAGGTACAGCACGCCCGCGCCGCCGTGAGCGGCGCGCGTCGCGGCGAGGATCTGCTCCGGCGATGGCGACGAGAACACGTTGCCGACCGCGACCGCCGTACAGAGACCTTTTCCGACGTAGCCGAGGAACAGGGGCAGATGACCCGAGCCGCCACCGGTCACGATGCCAACATGGCCCTCGATGGGCGCATCCGCGCGGGCGAGCGCGCGACGATCCTTCGTGACAGCCTTCAGCATGTTCGGATGGGCCGCGAGGATGCCGTCGACGACCTCGTCGACGAAGTTGTCGGCGTCATTGATGATCTTCCTCATCGACGGAGACGGTAGAGCAAAGGGGGAACAGGATGCGTTCGGTCATAGATCTCGACGATCTGCCGCACACCGCGCACGCGCATGAGTTCGTCGGCGCCGATCATGGCGATGTGCCGGTCTCGCTCATCCTGGTGCATTCCGCGCCGGGCGCCGGACCCGCGGTGCACCGGCATCCATACGCGGAAGTATTCGTCGTCGAATCTGGCCAGGCGACATTCCAGCTCGGCGAGCGCCGCATCGTCGTCGAGGGCGGTCAGATCGTCATTGGGCCTGCCGACATCCCACACGGTTTCACGAACACGGGCTCCGGCGAGCTGCGCCTGACGGCCATCCACTGCGCGTCGGCGTTCAAGACCGACTGGGTCGCCGCTCCTGATCCCGAGTGGGCGTCGCAGTCAAAAGTAGGAGGTCCAAAGCCGTGAGCGTCACGCAGAAGAACCTCACGATCTACGGAGAGAAGCCGATCCCGTGGTCGCGCGCGCTCGAGCAGCTGGACGGCGGTTTCGAGGGGACGTGCTGGCTGGCCACGACGCGCCCCGACGGCCGCCCGCACGTTGCGGGCATCGGCGCGCTCTGGGTCGACGGGAAGTTCTACATCGTGACCGGCGCGCGCACGCGCAAGGGTCTCAACCTGGCCAAGAATCCGAGCTGCGTCATGTCCATTGCGCTCAAGGGGCTCGACCTCGCGGTCGAAGGCAGAGCGGTGAAGGTCACCGACGACCCGACGCTCAGCCGTCTTGCGAAGCTCTACAACGATCAAGGATGGCCCGCGACGGTGAAAGACGGCGCGTTCACGGCGCCGTACAGCGCGCCGAGCGCCGGGCCACCGCCGTGGGATGTCTACGCCATCACGCCGGCCACTGCATTTGGCGTTGCCACCGCGGAGCCGCACGGGGCGACGCGCTGGCGCTTCAGCTGAGGACGATCTCCGCGCGAAGTGGGCGACCGAGGATCGTGGACATCCGCTCGACCTCTTCGACGATCCGCGTCCGCGGCGGCTTGCCCGCCTCCTTGAACCAGCCCACGCGTAGGTTCGCGCCGTCGACCTCCCACGTGCCCTTCACAACGCCGCCGGCGACGACGATCGGCGCGATCCACCCGCTCTGCCTGCTGACCGCTGTGCGTCTCACGGGCGGCAGGACGTGGGCGTCCTCGGTGCCCGGACCCAGCACGTACTGATCGAAACCTGGCAACAGGCGCACCGCGGCGGTCGGTCTCGCCGAGGCGATCTCGTCGAGATCTTCGGATAGGACGAAGACGTGGTCGCCATCCACGTCGATCTGCGTCAGGCGATCGCCGAGCGCGCCGAACCAAGTGCGGATCTGTCGCGCGCTGACTCTGCCGCGGCTCAGCCAGTTCCGAAAGTTCGCCATCGTCGCCGGCCCGTAGGCGCGGAGGTAGGCGACGATGACGATCGCCGCCGCTTCGTCCGGTTCAAGGACGCCCGCCCACCGCGAACTCGCGGCCTCGGGTCGCATGAAGGTCACGCGCGTTCCGCGGCTCGGTCCGAAACACAGATCTCCCTGCCACGCGAGCGGCTTCAGCAGCGTTCCCCATCCTGAGCGGAGCGCGTCGCCGAGATGGGCGAGGCCGGGCTGGGCGACGATCGCGGCGATGAGCTCCTCCCGCGTGAGCGTCTTTCCTTCGAGCGCTTTCCGGGCCGCGGGCCGCAGCGCGTCCCAGTGTTTGGTGGTCATGCCGAAGTAGCGTTCCCAGCTCGGCAGCTCCCACGAACGGCCCGATGCCATGAGCGGGAGCAGTGCGCCGGCGTCCTTGGGGGTGAGGAGGTGGAGCGTGCCGCGCATCGCCCACGTCTTGATGAGCCGGCCGTCGCCCAGGGCGCGAGCGACCTCACCGGGTCGTGACGAGGTCCGCCGGACACGAACCGCGAGCTCGGCCGACGACGCGACCTGCGCCTGGACACCGCAGAGTCGCCGCACGACCTCGGGCACCGACGCCTTTCCGATGGGATCGAGGAGCTGCCGGCGCATTCGCCACGCGAGGACCTGCGGCCACGTCAGCGTGGCGGTCACCTGCCGAGCCTCCCAACGACGCGATGTCTGAGCGACAATGAGACAGAAACTGCGAGCGGGAGCGTAACGCGCGGATGGGTCAAGCGGTCTGGACCGGCAGCATCAGCTTCGGCCTCGTCAACATTCCGGTGAGGCTGTATCCGGCCACGCAGCCAAAGGACGTGCGCTTCCACCTGTACGACCGGCGAACCGGCAAGCGCGTGCGCTACGAGCGCGTCACGCGAGCGGAGGAGTCGCCGACGTTCGCGCCCGATCCGGCCGGTCCCGAGTCGTCGTACGAGACCGAGGCGGAGTTGGGCCCGGCGGACCGGCCCATCGCGCCCGTGATCCGCGAGTCAATGCCCGCGGCGCGCGCTGTCGACGCATATGACGTGGTCAGAGGGGTCGAGCTCGATGACGGCGAGCTCGTGACCGTCACTGAAGATGAGTTCGTCTCGCTCGCGCCCGAGCGGAGCAGGACCATCGAGCTCGAGGAGTTCGTGGATCTGGCCGAGATCGATCCCGTCTTCTACGAGAAGAGCTATCACGTCGCGCCGGTTCGCAGAATGGGTGGCGAGAAGCCATACGTCCTGCTGCTCATGGCGCTGCAGTCGGCTGGCATGGTCGGCATCGGCCGCTTCGTCCTTCGGACCAAGCCGCACCTTGTCGCTATCCGCCCGCTGGAGAAGACGCTCGCGCTCGAGACGCTCTTCTTCGGTGACGAGGTGCGCAGCCCCGAGGAGTTCGCGGTGCGGCCCACCGACGTTGCGGTCTCGGACCGCGAGGTAAAGACCGCGCGCCAGCTCATCGGCGCGATGGCGACAACGTGGGAGCCGTCGGCTCACGCCGACGCCTACCGCGAAGAGCTCCTCACATTGCTTCGAAGCAAGTCGCCGGCAGCGCCAGCGCCGATCGTCGAGTCAAGTGGCGTCTCTGAGATCGGCGATCTGATGGCGGCGCTTCGCTCGAGTGTCGAAGCGGCTAAACAGAGGCAAGCGAAGGCGCCGAAGTCCAAGCGGGCGGGGTAACCGACAGCTTCGTGTAACGGCGCGACTGGATTGAACCGAGCAAGCGGCCGCGCGGATCAGAGAGGTCTCATCTCGTTTCGATTCCCCAATCGATGAGTTACTTGCGGGACGCGGCGGGTCCACCATGTGACCTCGATGAGGAAGGGGTTGGCCACCGGGTCTCTGCTTGTGTTCGTCCTTGCCGCTGCGTACCTGGCCGCCGGATCACCCGCTGAACCCTCCACCGCAGCGCCCCGCTTCACGCCAGCGCCGGCGACCGAGCTGAGCGCGTTCGTGCCTGAGGTCGAGCGCGTCGCGCTCACCTCGCGCGATCGAGCCCGTCGGGCGATCGGCGAGCCGGGGCAGTGGGATGTTCTGCCGGTCGCCGCGGGCGAGGCCACCGCACTTTTGGAACAGCTCGTGATGGCAGAGCGCGCGGTGCGCGATCCGGCCGTCACTGGCAAAGAGCTCGCATACATGGGGCACCTTCAGCAGCTCGTCTACTTCCGCTTGATCGAGCGCGCCGATCTGCGCGACACGGTCTTCTCCGGGATACCGAAGGATCTAAGGAGGGCCGCGGACCTCAACATCGCCGCCCTCGCGAATCTCTGGCTCTGGGACTCGACGTACGTCACGGAGCTGCCGGAGTGGCGGATCGTGTCGGCGCCTCCGCTCCACGACCTGATGACGTATTACCGGGACGCGGAGGCTGAGTTCGGCGTGCCCTGGTATTACCTCGCTGCGATCAACCTGGTCGAAACGCGCATGGGTCGGATCCGCGGCGACTCCTACGCGGGTGCGCAGGGTCCGATGCAGTTCATGCCGCCAACCTGGGACATGTACGGGGACGGGGACATCAACAATCCCCGCGACGCGATCATGGCGGCGGGCCGCTACCTGCGCGCGACCGGCGCGCCGGACCGTATGGAACGAGCGATCTGGTGGTACAACCACGACAACGAGTACGTGGATGCGGTCATGAAGTACGGCGAGGTGATGCGGAACGATCCGAGCGCGTTCCGCGGGTTCTACGGCTGGCAGGTGTACTACGTCATGTCGAACGGCACGATCCTGCTCCCGGAGGGCTGGGCCAAGAACTGATCGCGCCGCTTAGGTAGCGCGCTCCAGCACGACGACGGGGATGATCCGGGTGGTCTTCTTCGGATAGTCCTTGAACGCTGCGAAGTTGGCACCGTGCGCCTCATACAGACGGTCGCGCTCCGGCCCTTTCGCGATCGGAGTCGCCCGCACCTTGAACTTCTCGGTCCCGACCTCGATCTCGGCCTCGCGATGCTTCACCAGGTTGTGATACCAGGCGGGGTGGCGAGGCGCGCCGCCCATGGATGCGGCGATCACGTAGCGGTCACCATCGCGGTGGTAGACCAGCGGTGTCGTTCGGAGCTGTCCGCTCTTCGCCCCGCGCGCCGTAAGTAACAGGAGCTTGTCGCCGAAGTGCCCGATGCCCTTGCCGGCCTTGGCGCGGAAATCGTCGATCACGCTCTTGTTCCAGTCGGCCATGCCGCCGAAACGCCTCGGACGGCGACGTTTATTCCGGCCGCGGAACTCGCGTACCCCTCTGGCGTTGAATCACCAGATGCGTCTCGCTCCGGTTGTCGCGGCTCTCTGCCTGCTCCTGCTCGTCGGGTGCGGCAGCCGCGCCGCGAGCGGAGCATTGAACGACCTGCGCGGGCGCACGTTCCTGTCCACGGGCGTGATGGAGAACGGGCAGGTGAAGCCGCTCGTCGCGGGGACACGGATCCGGCTCAGTTTCGGTGAAGAGGGCCGCCGGATCGGAGCGAACGCGGGCTGCAATCACATGGGCGGCGACGCACGCGTGGAAGACGGGCGACTCGTCACCGGTGATATGGCGATGACGGCCATGGGGTGCGACGGTGGTCGGAGCGAGCAGGATGATTGGCTAGCGAAGTTCCTCGCTGACAGGCCGACCATCCGCTTGAGCGGAACAGAGCTCGTTCTCGCGAACAACGCGACGGAGATACGCCTCTTGGACCGAACGGTCGCCGATCCTGATCGGCCCCTCATCGGAACCCGCTGGGTCGTCGAAAGCGTCATCGATCGCGACACGGCTTCCTCGATCCCGCAGGGGGCCGTTGCGCAGCTGCAGTTGAACGCGGACGGCACGTTCACCGGAAACACCGGCTGCAACCACATGGGCGGAGGCGCTGTTATAGCCGCTCCAACGATCCGCTTCGCCGGTGTGTTCACAACGAAGATGGCCTGCGAAGACGGCCGCATGCGGCTCGAACAGGCCGTCCTCGGCGTTCTGCGCGATGACGTGAGCTACGAGATCGAGGCCGATGTGCTGCGCCTGCGCCACGCGAGCGGAAAGGGCCTCGACCTTCGCGCCGAACGCTGACGCCGGAAGGCGCATGCTTCTGCGGTGACGCGCCGCGCATATAGGGGTCAGAACATCGAGGTCTCGTTCGACCTCGATCAGTGCATCCATGTGGGCGAATGCATTCGCCGTCTGCCGGAGACCTTCGCCCTCGACCGCCGGCCGTGGATCTCTCCTGACGCAGCGAGCGCGGACGACGTCGCCGCTGTCGTCGAGAGATGTCCGAGCGGCGCGCTGCAGTACCGGCGGCTCGACGGCGGTGCCGACGAGCAGGTGCCCGAGCCCGCGACGGTCACGCCACTACGCAACGGACCGTTGCTCGTGCGTGGCCGCATCGAGGTGCGACGCGAGGATGGAACGCTCGAGGTGATGCCACGTGCGACGCTCTGCCGCTGCGGTTCATCGGCGAACAAGCCGTTCTGCGACAACACGCATCTCCGGATCGCGTTCCGAGCGCCGGGTGAGCTGATCCACATCGAGCTCTCCCCGGTGCGGCGCGCGCTCGATCAGCCGATGGCCAAGGCAAACGACCCGCGCGGCGCGTAGGGACGTGCGCCTAGATCACGTCCCGCAGGGCCGTCACGGCTTCGGCGGCGAGGTGGTCGCCGGTCGAGCGGTCGATGACGCGGAGTGCCTCCTCCGGGGCCATCGCGATGCGATACGGTCGCACCGCGGTAAGCGCCTCGTACACATCCGCCACCGCGACGACGCGAGCGGACAGGCCGAGCGATTCGCCGGTGAGGCCCCTGAAGTAGCCCAACCCATCGAGGCGCTCGTGATGGCAGGCGGCGATCTCGGCGACCCGGTCGAAGATCGCGACAGGAGACAGGATCTGCAGTGACAGAACGGGATGACGACGGATCACTGCGAACTCCTCTTCATCAAGGGCAGCCCTCTTGTCGAGGATGGTGTTCGGAACGCCGAGCTTGCCGATGTCGTGCAAGAGTCCGGACCAACGCACGTCGCGAACGTCCTTTTCGGACATCGAAAGTCGCTGAGCCATCTTCGCGGCGATGGCGCCGACTCGCTTTGAGTGCTCTGCGGTGAAAGGACTCTTGGTATCGATGACATCGGCGAAGGCGTTCGCGATGCGATCGACGTCGTCGTGGAGCGCGACGTACGAAACGCCTTGAGGCTCCAGGCGCGCCAGTTCGGTGTAGAGGTCGATCCCGGAGATGTCGCGCAGCAGTCCCGCATCACACGCTGCGAGCAGCTCGTCGACGATGGCCGGGTCGTACCGCGTGCCCGAGCGCGCGCGGAGCATCGCCAGCGCGGCCTCGTCTCCCTTGCTCTCACGAAACACGTCGACGGCCGCGCATGCCGCGACGATGCGGCTCGAGAGCGGGATCGCAGAGCCCTTCCGCCCATAAGGGAATCCGAGCCCGTCCCAGTGCTCGTGGACGCTGAAGATGCACTCCGCGACCGCAGCGTTGAACCCGGCGCGGCGCGCAACGTCAGCGCCACGCTCGCAGCGCAGCTGCTCGATGCGGTGCCGGTCAGCTCCGCCGCGCGCGAGCGAGATGAGGCGGCGCACGCGAAGCGGCAATGGCTCGTGGGATCCGGCGAGCGTGCGAAGCGTGAGCAGGGCCATCGCGAGGTGGTCACGCTCGGTGAGTGCCTCTCGGCGCTTCAGCTCGATGTCGTCGGCGCCGAAGAGCTCGACGAGCAATGCCGCGTTGCTCGAGCAGCCAAGGTCCTTGAGGAGCGCGCCGTAAAACAAGTCCGCACCGATGCCTTTGGCGACGCCCATCCGGTCGGCCAGGCGCAGCGCGAGGTAACAGGTGCGGGCCGCGTGCCCCGGGGGCAGGCCCTCCGTCACGTCGAGCGCCCGCGAGAGGGCGGCCACGATCTCCGACGTGCGGACCGTCCCAACTGGGATCGGCCTCTGCTGCGTATCTGCCGGCGCGCTGTGTCGATGCTTCACCGCGGTAAGTCTGGGCCCCGTGCGCGAGCGCATCAGGTCAACCGCGAGTCAATTGACACGCGGCACGGCGCGCTGATCCGATGACCGTTTGGTCACACCGCGTGGTGTCGCGCGACCGAGAATCTCCGACATGAAGACCCGCGCTCTGGCCACGATCGCGATCGTCCTGTTGATCATCGTCGCCGGCACCGCGCTCCTCTATATGGCGAGAGCACAGGCGCCGGCAGTGGGCGTGTCCTCACCGGCCTCAGCCTCCCCAGCCGCATCGCCGAGCAACTCCCCAAGTCCCTCGGCCAGTCCCGTGGCCGCGCCCGGCACGTTCGAGAATCGGATCCTCGGTTACCGCATCACTCTCCCGGTCGCCTACCGGCTCCTCGGATCGTCCATTAACGCTGGGCAGCCGGAGCAGCTCGGGAGCGACGCATTCACCGTCCGCACCGTCGCCGAGGAGCGCGCTGATTGCCAGAGCGATGAGAGCCCGGGCATTGGGAGCGTCCTCAAGCATGAGTTCGTGAACGTCGAGGTCCAACGAAATGTCCGCGGCCTGTCGGCCGCCCAGTGGGCCAGCAGCTCTCCGCGAAAGAGCAGGCTGCACACGATCGAGGCCGTCACCGTGGGCGGGTACGAGGCAGCGAGGCTAGTTCAGCAGGGCATCGCGGATGGCTATGTGATCAGCGCGAACGATCGGATCTACGTGCTGTCGCATCTCAATGCGCCATCCTCGCAGCGGCTCGCCGACATCGCTGCAAGCTTCCGGGCACTCCCGCCTCCGCCCTTCCCGACCGCGCCGCCGGCCCAGGTAGCGAGAGACGCCGCAAGCAACCTTGGCCAGCGTCTCGCCGCGGCGTTCGCGGCGAAAGATGCGAATGCAGTCGCGGGGCTGATGACCGATTGCCGGATCAGTGCCGGCGAGAACATCGGCGGCGCACCGATAGGCACCGAGGGCATCAGTCGCTCGTCCGCCGCCTTCATCGCGGCCCTCCGTGATCGTTTCGCAAAGGGAGATCTCACCGTGACCGTGAACCCGGACGTTCAGGTGCAGGCGGTCACGGGGCAGTTCTTCGTCCGGTCGGAATGGAA
>DATEZK010000154.1:0-5153 GCA_035255665.1 Candidatus Limnocylindria bacterium | reverse complement strand
GGCACTGGAGGAAGTTGACCTTCTTCCCCTGCGATTCGAGGACCTTGATCGCATCCAGGATCGTGCCCTTCGTCGAGCCCCAGCCGACGACCGTGAGCTCGGCGTCCGCGGGCCCGTGCAGCGCGTACTGCTGGTCCTGCGGGATCGCTTTCTGCGCGAGCGCGAGCTTGCCCATGCGCTTGTGCATCATCGCCATGCGCATCTCGACGCCCTCGGTGATGTGACCGTCGGGGTCGTGCTCGTCGGAGGTGACCCAGAAGCGGCCGCCGGCAATACCGGGACGGCTGCGTGGCGAGATGCCGTCCTTCGTCAGCGCGTAACGGAGGTATTCCTTGACGTTGCCATCGCCGTGCTTCGCGTTGCCGTTGTGTCCGTTCGCGGTGTCGTTCGGCCCCTTCGCGTCGACGGCGGTCCACTCAGTTCCGGTGAAGCGCTCGCCGCGATCGATCTTGTCGTACTTCAGCTCGAGCTTGTCGATCGTCGTGTACACCGACGCGAGCTTCTTGTCGGACATGACGATGATCGGCATCTGGTAACGCTCGGCCCAGTTGAAGGCTGAGAAGACGTCCTGGTACGTCTCGCGCAGGTCGCCCGGTGCCGTGACGATGTGCGGGAAGTCGCCCTGCGCGGGGTGAAGCGCGAACTGCAGGTCGCCCTGCTCCTGCCGCGTCGGTAGTCCGGTCGACGGGCCGCCGCGCTGGTAGAGCACGAGCACCGGACCGGGAGCCTCGGTGATCGAGGCGAAGCCGATGCCCTCGACCATGAGCGCGAAACCGGGACCGCTGGTGGCGGTGGCGACGCGCACGCCCATGTGCGCCGCGCCGACCGCCATGTTGATCGAACTGATCTCGTCCTCGCACTGCACGACGAGCAGGTTGTAGTCGCGCTGGTGTCGCTCGAGGAAGACGCTCTCGTCGGTCGCGGGCGAGATGGGGTAGTAGGTCTGGAACGTACAACCCGCCTTCAGCTTCGCGATCGCCGCGATCTCGTACCCCTTCGCGAGGATGCGCGCCTTCGGCTCCGCGCCTGGCTTGAGCGTGTACGGGAAGTCCTTGGCGCTCTCGTTCTGCTTCACGTGCTCGAACGCGAGACGCGCGGCGCGCACGTTGAGCTCGCCCACCTCGGAGCGCTTGCCCTTGAACTGGCTGCGGATGACTTCGGCGACGAGGTCGAACGGGTAGTCGCACAGCGCGAGCGACGCGCCGAGGCCGACAGTGTTCTTCATGACTTCGTACCGCCGCGCCTGGTCACCCTTGCCGACTTCCTCGAGCGCCTTCTTGATGATCTCCATGAAGGGGACCGGGTAGAAGCGCAGGTCGGGACGCTTGCTGTCTTCCGGTTTGAACTCGATCTCGCTGTCGTAGACTACGCCGCCGCCCTTGTTGATCTCATGCAGGTGACCGAAATGCGTCGGCCAGCGACGATGGTGTCCGTCGCCGGTGAGCGTTTCGTCGTCCAGCGCGACGAGGATGTCCGCCGTGTCGCGGTAGGAACGGATGTCCTCGTCATCGACGCGCACCCGATAGAACGAGTGCTTGCCCATGATGTTCGAGTGGTATTCGATGTTCGCGTAAACGCGTAGCCCGGCCCGCGAACAGGCCTTTGCGAAAACCTCGGCGGAGGCGTTGATGCCGCTCCCCTGGGGTCCGCCGATCATCCAGGTGAGCCGATTCTTCTGCACTCGGAACATCTATTCTACTTCTCGATGGCGGCGCGTCGGGAAAAAGACACGCTCGGCGAGATAGAGGTCCCATCGGACGCGTTGTGGGGAGCGCAGACCCAGCGGGCCATCGAGAACTACCCGATCTCCGGATACAAACCATTTCCTGCGTTCATCCACGCGATGGTGCGCGTTAAGCGCGCCGCGGCCCTCGCTAACGCCGAGGCAGGTCGCTTGGAGCCCAAGCGACGGGACGCGATCGTCGCCGCCTGCGACGAGATCCTCGCCGGAAAACACCTGGATCAATTCGTTGTCGATGTGTTCCATTCAGGCGCCGGCGTGTCATTCCACATGAACGTCAACGAGGTGATCGCCAACCGCGCCAATCAGATCTGCGGCGGTGGACTCGGGACCTACGAGCACGTCAATCCCAACGATCACGTGAACATGAGCCAGTCGACCAATGACGTGACCCCGACCGCCATGCGACTAGCGCATCTTGAGCTCACCAAAGCCGTGTGCGAGGAGCTCGACAAGCTCGGTGACGCGCTGGCGGCGAAAGCCGCGCAGTACGCGGATGTGGTGAAACCGGGCCGAACGCATCTCCAGGACGCGGTGCCGATCACCTTCGGGCAGGAGATCGGCGGGTGGGGGATACGCATCAAGGGCGCGGCGTCTCGCTTACGCGCGGGTCGCTCCGAGCTGTGCGAGCTGGGGATCGGCGGCACGGCGGCAGGCACCGGTCTCAATGCTGATCCGCAGTTCCGGGAGCGCGTGTGCCGTCATCTGGCGGAGTGGTATGGCGAGCCGATCTTGCCCGCGAAGGATCTGTTCGCGTCGATGCAGTCGATGGCGGCGTTCGTCCGCATCTCGAGCGGGATGCGGACAGCGGCGATCGAGCTATCGCAGATCTGCAACGACATCCGCATCCTCGTGTCGGGCCCGCGCACCGGTTTCGGCGAGCTCGTGATCCAGGCCGTGCAGCCGGGGTCGTCGATCATGCCCGGCAAGGTGAATCCGGCCATCGCCGAGATGGTCAACCAGGTCTGCTTCCAGGTGATCGGGAATGACACGACGGTCGCGTGGGGTGCGCAGGCAGGGCAGCTCGAGCTCAACGTGATGATGCCGGGCATCAACCACGCCGTGTGCTTCTCCGCGACGATCCTCGCGAACGCTGTGCGCCAGCTTCGGGTGAAGACGATCGAGGGCATGCGTGTGGACGAGGAGCGTGTGAAGGAGCTGATGGACTCCAGCCCGTCGCTGATCATCACGGCGCTCACGCCGCATGTCGGATACGCAAAGTCGGCGGCTCTGGTGAAGCGTGCGCTTGAGGAGCGGAGGCCGCTGATTGACGTCGCCCTGGAAGAGAAGGTCCTCCCCGAGGACAAGCTGCGGAAGATTCTCGACGCGCTCCCGATGACGAAGGGCGGCGTGCAGTGACCAGCGGACCGGAGATCGAGGGCCACAGCGGATCGGTGCGGGTGCGCAGCACCGTGGCGTTCGAGGCGAAGCAGAAGATCCCGTACTTCCTTGGCGTGTCGGGCAAGACCGCCGGCGCGAAAAACCTCTCGCTCAACCTCATCGTCGTGCCGCCGAAGGGAAAGGCGGAGCCGCACACCCACAGCGATTTTGAGAGCGCGGTCTACGTGATCAGCGGCCGGGCGATCCACCACTGGGGCGACCGGCTTCAGCATTCGATGGAGACGAACGCCGGCGATTTCCTCTTCATCGCGCCGGGTGTGCCGCACTACCCGGAAAACCCCTACGACGAGCCGGTCGTCGCCGTTGTGGCGCGCAACGACCCCGACGAGCAGGAGCACGTGATCCCGTTCAGCGGGGGCTAGTCTTCTCGGCTCGGTGGAGTTGCTCTCGCGCCCCTGGTTCCGGCTCACCGCGGTGGCGGTCATCACTCTCGTTGGCCTTTTCGTCGTCGGCATCGTGGGGGCCCAGGCGAATCCGCCCATCCCATTGCCCTACCGCGACAGCCTCGTCAGCACACCGCACCTTCTCGAGGAGTGGGACATTTCCGTGTCTCGCGCGCGCTATGTCCCGGACGGTTACGAGATCCTTGTGAAGGAGCCGGGTCGGACGGCCGCGACCATTCCCGACACGTGGCACGATTGGGATCTCACGATCGGTGTCAGCGTCGAGTTTCGTCCGATCGGCGGCTCGTGGTCGGACGATGACGCCGCACCGTCGGCAGGCGTCATCTGCACCAGCGATGACGCGGACTACGACTTCCGCGTCGGAGTCGACGGCCGGTACGCGGTGCGTCGCTGGTCAGGGGTGGGAGCCGGGAGAACCTCGAAGCTCCTGGCAAGCAACATCACTCTCGGTGCACCGAAGGTCACAATGCGCAGCTCGGTCCGACTGCTTGTCGTGTGTCAGCGACGCGCTCCGACAACGCTCAAGCTGAGCGTCGATGGCAAGGAGGTCCTCACGGTTCGCGATAGCGACGACGCGCGCGCGTGGGGAAGGGCTGGAGTGATCGTCGGTAGCGGCAAGGAGCGCGACGTCAGCGTCGTGTTCAGAGATCTGTTGATCACCGGGCGCTGAGTCATGCTCTCGTCGACTCCGCGACGAGATCCCGACCTGCCCGCCCAACGCTGAGGCGTCGCACGATCCGCCGCGTAAGCGCGTCCATCGCCGCGTAGCCCGCACCGATGCCGGTCGGCGGATTGCCGGCGGGGAGCATCAGTCCCGGCAGCACCGGAGCCCAGCGCCAGATGCCCAGACCGGTCCCGTAGAGCTCGAGCGCGGTCGTCATCGCGAAGCTCACCGCATAGAGGAGCGGGTAGCGCCCGCGCACGATGAAGCGAAGGAAGATCGCCCAGGTGACGAAGCCCAGAAGGTCGGGGAGCGGCGGACGCGCAAGGCCGTAGACCATCCATAGCGTCGCCCCAACGGTGACGGCGATGACGATGCGGCGTGCGTGTCGCTCGAGGAGAGGCAGCGACGCGACCCGCAGCGCCGCGAGATAGAAGAGGCCGTGACCCGCGGGGACATAGAGGGGAAGATTCTCGAGGCGGTAGCGGTACGCACCCCACACGATCGAGCCGACGATCTCGAGGAAGGTCGCGAGCACGACGAGCACCGCCACCTGTACTCGCACCGCCGGGGGCTGAAGCCACAGCGCGATGAAGAGGAACGCCCACGCCGTGAGCCCGAGGAGGGACTGCTCGAGGGCGGAGGTCGAGCGATCGAGCGGGAGCGCGATCGCAACGAAAAGAGCGAACGCGAGCGCGTATGCGATCGAGCCTCGGACGCTCATGCCAGGACTATCCTGTCCCATCGGACCACGAGGTGGGTGGTCGAAAGGGAGAGCAATAGATGGGCAGGAGAATCCTCACTGCGGCCCTGGCCGGCGCACTCGTCCTGGTGTCGCTCGCGGGCTCGGCCACGACCGCGCTCGCGTCGGGCAACGATCGATCGGGGTTCACCGTCGGCGACTGCATGTCGGATGTGCTGTACGGGAACGAACCGAACATGGCGA
>DATEZK010000153.1:0-3413 GCA_035255665.1 Candidatus Limnocylindria bacterium | reverse complement strand
GATCACCCAGCAGAAGCGTGTGGCCGTGCTCCAGCTGCGCGATGGCGTCCGCCGGGGTGTGGGCAGAGTTGATGTCGGGCCACGTCAGCTTCGCGGCGCCGAATGCGTACTCGTGGTACATGAGCTTGCACTCGCCTACGTGCACGAGACGCCACGCAATGGTCGTGAATGGTGCCGGGACTGGGTGCGGCTCGTCCGGATAGTCCGCGGCCCAGTGCCCGCGGTCATCCCGGCGCACGGTCCAGCAGTCGGGAACAGGCTCCCAGAAGAACTCGTCGTCCGTCAGCCCCTCGACTCGGGTGCGTAGGCGGTCGTAGGCCTCTTGCAGTTCCTGTCGCAGGAGGTCGACCGCTGTCATCGACACATCTCGAATTATCTCGGGCGCTCATGCTGGCAATATGCGTCAATGCCGCCCACGCTCGTCTTCATCGTCGGACCGCCTGCGGTAGGCAAGATGACCGTCGGTGCGGCACTCGCCGCGCGGACCGGGCTCAAGCTCTTTCACAACCACCGGACCATCGACCTCGTTCTGCCGTTCTTCGCGTTCGGTAGTCCGCCATTCGGCCGTCTCATCAACGAGTTTCGGCGTCGCATCATGGAGGAGGTCGCCTCAAGCGACTTACCGGGGCTCATCTTCACCTACGTATGGGCCTTCGATCAGCCGAGCGATGACGCCGAAGTGGGGGCGTACTCGGCCGTCTTCAAACAGCGAGGCGGTGCGGTCTTCTACGTCGAGCTTCAGGCATCGCAGGCGGTACGCCTCCAGCGGAACGAGACGGAGTTTCGCCTCGCCGAGAAGCCCTTAAAGCGCAACCTCGTCGAGTCGCGTCGTCTCCTGATCTCCGCCGACGACTATCAGCTGGACTCGGGCAGCCGCTTCGAAGGGCGAGCCGACTACCTGCGCATCGACAACACCGATCTTTCGCCCGAGGACGTCGCGGACAAGATCATCCGAACCTTCAAACTCGACACGCGCCAGGCGCTTTAGAGCACGGCGCTACGCAGTGCCGCCGCAACGAGACGCGGAGCGCGCCTGCGCGCCGGTCCGGTGAGCGCGGTCCGCCAGGTGGGATAGGAAAGCAGCGCGTGCGCGAGCGCGATCGCGTCGGCGGAACGGACGCGTAGCGCGCCGCGGCGCGCGAGGTCGTTCATCGTCCGTGTGATGAGCGCGAGTCGGACATTGTCGAGATCCCTGAGCGGCGACGCGACGACCCGCGGCAGCGCGCCATCGACAAGCGTCTCGAGCAGCACCGATTCGAGCCGGTACTCGCGGTCGTGCAACGCGACGAGCTCATTGAGGATCGAATCGGGCGACTCCGATCGCGGGCGCCAGCGCTCGACGCGCGCGATCTGGGCTCCCGCGCGCCGCCGCAGCGCCTGCTCGACCAGGCGCTCTTTCGACGGCGCATGAAGGTAGAGAGTCCGCGGCGCGACATGCGCCCGGCGCGCGACATCCGTCATACGGAGCGCGTGGTAGCCGCGCCGCGCGACCTCGCGTAATGCGGCGCCCTCGATCGCCGTGCTGGTGCGGGCGACATTGCGTGCGCGCTCGCGCTGTACATACGTTCGAGTATTCACTGCATAATCACTGTAGCGAATCCTGTGGACAACCTCGACTCAACGCCCCCGCCACTGTTACGCTGCCTTCACATGACCTCCCTCGCTTTCGTCTTTCCCGGGCAAGGTTCTCAGGCCGTCGGCATGGGTCGCGACGTCTACGAGACCTCGGCCGCTGCGCGCGCGACCTTTGATGAGGCCGACCGGGTGCTCGGGTACAAGCTCTCTGAGTTGTGCTTCGACGGGCCGGCCGAGCGTCTCAACGACACGACCGTGGCGCAGCCCGCGGTGCTCGCGACGAGCGTCGCCATCTTCGAGGCGATGGTGGAGTCGGTGACGCAGAAGATCGGCCGTCGCGTCACGGACGGCAGCGAGCCGCGTGGCGTGATGGCGCTACCGGAGCATCTGCGGCCGCAGTTCGTGGCGGGCCACTCGCTCGGTGAGTTCACCGCGCTCGTCACCGCCGGCGTGCTGCCCTTCTCCGACGCGCTGCGACTGGTAGCGGAAAGAGGGAAGCTCGCGTCGACGCGCGGGGCGCGCGGGGCGATGGCCGCGATCATCGGCCTCTCGGCGCAAGAGGTCGAGCGCGTCATCGCTGAGACGGTGGAGTCAGGAAGCGTGGTCGTCGCGAACGACAACGGTCCGATGCAGGTGACGATCGCCGGTGACGCCGATGGCATCCGCGCCGTCACCGATGCGCTCGACAAGCGCGGCGCGAAGAAGATCGTCCCGCTACGCATCTCGGCACCGTTCCATCTGCCCGACATGGGACGCATCGGTCCCGACCTGCTCGCCTTCATGCAGACGCTGCGTTTCCGTGAACCGGTCGTGCCGATCGTGGCGAACGTGAGCGCGCTGCCGCACCTGAGTGGAGCCGCGATCCAGGAGGCGCTCGTGCGCCATCTGTCGAATCGCGTCGAATGGCTCAAATCGGTCCGCTACATGGTCGAGCGCGGCGCCTCGACGTTCGTTGAGATCGGCGCCGGGCAGGTCGTGAACGGGCTCGTCAAGCGCATCGCCGACGTCAAGCTCGTGAACGTCTCCGACACGGGCTCCCTCGCCGGCGCGCTCCGCACGCTCGGGGACCGCGCGCATTCCGTCATAGCGCGGTGACCCGACGGGTCGTCGTCACCGGCGTGGGCGCCGTGACGCCCGTGGGACTCGACGTCGCGACGACCTGGGATTCACTCACGAGCGGCCGGAGCGGCCTGGGTCGCATCACGCGTTTCGACCCGTCGCCATACGAGACCCAGATCGCCGGCGAGCTGAAGGGCTTCGAACCGACGGCGTACATGGATCGCAAGGAGGTCCGGCGGACGGACCGCTTCACGCACTACGCGGTCGCCGCGGCTCGTCAAGCGGTGATTGATGCGAAGCTGGAGAACCCCTCCGATGCGGAACGTATCGGCACCGCGATCGCGAGCGGTGTGGGTGGGCTCGAGACGCTGATCGACCAGGTGTTGCTCATGGAGAAGCGCGGCCCCTCGCGGCTCTCCCCGTTCCTGATCACGATGGTCATCGCGAACGCCGCCTCGGGGCAGGTCGCGATGGAGCTCGGCCTCAAAGGTCCAAGCCTCACACATGTATCGGCCTGTGCCTCGAGCTCGCACGCGATCGGTGAGAGTGGCGACATCATCCGGCGCGGGCAGGCGGACGTGATGGTCGCCGGCGGGTCCGAGGCGGCCGTCCTCGCACTTGGGATCGCAGCGTTCTCGGCCATGCACGCGACCAGTCGTCGCAACGACGACCCCGAAGGCGCATCGCGTCCGTTCGACAAGGACCGCGACGGCTTCGTGCTGTCGGAGGGCGCGGCGGTGCTGGTGCTGGAGGAGCGCGAGCACGCCCGCGCCCGCGGC
>DATEZK010000152.1:0-3876 GCA_035255665.1 Candidatus Limnocylindria bacterium | reverse complement strand
CTCCGGGTCCGTGAGGTGGATCGTCCTGTTGCCGATCCGCAGATCAGCCTCGCCGGCGGCGATGATGTTCTTCACCCACTGCACGTCCGAGCCATAGGTGAGCGCGAACAGGTAGTCGTCGCCGTCGCGGAACACGTTCATCGGCGTCCGGTGGGTCTGGCCCGACTTCCGACCGCGGTGACTGATGATGGCGAAGCCCGGCAGCCGGTGGACGAAGAGGCGCGTGAATCGATTCAGGATGTGGGTCGTGAACGGGCGTATGAACCGCGTGCGCGGAAGCGGGACCGGCGCTGGCATCAGGACGGGCGGCTGATCCTCTCCGCTAGCACCCGGTTGATGATCGCGGGGTTCGCCTTGCCGCCCATGCGCTTCATCACCGGTCCGACGAGTGCGCCAAGGGCGCGCTGATTGCCCGCCTTGTAGTCCGCGATCGCTTTCGGGTTCTCCGCCAGGACGGCATCGACGGCCGCGGCGATCGCCGATTCATCGGACACCTGTGTCAGGCCCTTCGACTTCACTATCGCGTCGGGGGCGGAGCCGGTCTGCCACATCTCCGCGAACACATCCTTCGCGGCCGACCCCGACACGTCGCCCTTCTTCACCAGCGCAACGAGGGCGCCGAGCTGCGCGGGCGTGATCTTCGCGCCGGCGACCGAGCCGCCGTCATTCTTGAGGTACCGCAGGAACTCGCCGGTCACCCAGTTCGCGACCGTCTTCGCCTCGCCGCCGGCCGCGCGGACCGTCTCCTCAAAGAAGTCCGCGAGCGCGCGATCGTCCACGAGGATGCGGGCGTCGTAGTCGGACAGGCCGTAGTCCTTCATGAAGCGCGCGCGGCGGGCCGTTGGCAGCTCGGGGATCTGCGCGCGTAGGCGGTCGACGTCCGCACGCCCCGGGGCGAACGCCACGAGGTCGGGCTCCGGGAAGTACCGGTAGTCCTGCACCTCTTCCTTTGAACGCTGCAGGAAGGTGCGCCGGCGCTCGGGACTCCAGCCGACGGTGATCTTGCCCTTGCGCGTGCGGAGCTCGCCGCCTGCCTGCCACTCCTGCCACAAACGATCGGCCTCGTACGGCACGGCCTCCTCGAGCGCGGCGTAGCTGTTCATGTTCTTGATCTCGCTCTGAGGCGGCCAGCGGACCTGGCCGTTCTCCGTGAAGCGGATCGAGACGTTCACGTCGAACCGCCCCGCCCCCTGCTCGAAGCGCACCTCGGACACGCCGGAGAAGACGAGCACCTCGCGGAGCGCGCGCACGTAGGCGAGTGCCTCCTCGACCGACGTCATATCCGGCTCGCTGACGATCTCGAGGAGCGGCACGCCGGAGCGGTTGAAGTCGATGAGCGCGTACCCGTCGCCGTGCTTCGAGTTGGCGGTGTCCTCCTCGAGGTGCGCGCGTGTGATGCCGACGCGCTTCACCCCCGCGGACGTCGCGATCTCGAGCCAGCCTTTGACGTTCAGCGGCAGGTCGTACTGCGAGATCTGATAACCCTTCGGCAGGTCCGGGTACATGTAGTTCTTGCGATCGAACTTCGTGTGCGCCGGCACTTCACAGTTGAGCGCGAGGCCGGCGATCATCGCGAGCTCGATGGCGCGCTTGTTCGGCACCGGCAGCGCGCCAGGCAGACCGAGGCACACGGGGCACACGAGCGAGTTCGGCGGCGCGCCGAACCACTTCGCCGCGCAGCCGCAGAACATCTTCGACTCGGTCGCGAGCTCGACGTGCGTCTCGATGCCGATGACCAGGTCGTAGGGACGATCGGTCACGGCTGTTGCGGCTGAGGGATACCGGTCGGCACCGGACCACCCGTCCTCTCGCTCGACTGGATGATGCGGCTGAGATTCACGATCACGCGGTCGTCACTCCTGGAAACAAGATACTGGTCGAGCCCTCGGTACGAGCCGTCGGGGGAATCGCCTCGGGCGTTGAACGTGTAGATGCGACCGGCACTCGTCTCGCATCGCGCGGCGTAGCCGAACTCGAATCCGGCGGCCGTCGTCGTCGTGATGACGTCGACCGGGCACTCTGTCCCGCCGACGGTCGGAGCCCAACGCACGCGGACGCCAACAGCCTCAGCCGCAGCGGGACGCCCTAGGTAGAAGGCCCGTCCGGTGTCCGTGAGCGTTGGCTCGATGCGCTTCGGCTGCTGGTTCACGCCTGGGAGATCCGCGATCGGCAGCACCAGGCGATCCCCCGGCACGAGCGCGGGCGGCGTCACGATCTGCGGCAGGATCGCGATCAGTGACACGACGAGCACGGCGATGAGCCCGCCGAAGAGCAGCAGCGCGATGAGGATGTACTGCTTCCACACCGGCGTCGGGTCGAGCGAGTCCGCTCCCGCCCAGTGCTCGGCGGGCTGATCCTCGTAACGCGTGCCCATGGCTAGGAGGCGCGCTTGACGAACCGCTCGATGCGGTCGCACGCCTCCACGATCTGCTCCATAGAAGATGCGTAGCAGGCGCGGACGTGCCCGCGGCCGCGTTCGCCGAACGCGCTGCCCGGCACGACGACGACCCGCTCCTCTTTGAGCAGCCGCTCGCAGAAGTCGTCGTCGGAGAGACCCGTCGAGGTGATGTTCGGGAAGCAGTAGAACGCGCCGCGCGGCTCGAAGCAGTGCATCCCCATGTCGTTGAAGCGGCGCCACATGTACTTACGGCGCTTGTCGTACTCGCCGACCATGCGCAGCACCTCGGACTCGCCGGTCTTCAGCGCTTCGAGTGCCGCGTACTGCGCTGCCGTCGGCACGCACATCACCGTGTACTGATGGATCTTCATCATCTGCTCGATGATCTCCGCCGGTGCGCAGGCGTAGCCGACGCGCCAGCCGGTCATGGCGTACGACTTCGAGAAGCCCGCGAGGTAGATCGTGCGCTCCTTCATGTCGGGCGCGGACAGGATCGAGTGGTGCTCGGTGCCGTACACGAGACGGTCGTAGATCTCGTCGGCGTACACGAGCAGGTCGTGCTCCGCGGCGAGGGCCGCGATACCGTCGACGTCCTCCTTTTCGAGGACGGCGCCGGTCGGGTTGTTCGGGAAGCCGAGCAGGATCGCGCGGGTACGCGGCGTGATGGCGGCCTTCACGTCATCGGGGCGGAGGCGGAAGTCGTCCTCCTCGCGCGTCGGCACGGCGACGGGCACGCCGCCCGCGAGCACGATGCCCGGGACGTACGCCACGTACGACGGATCCGCGAGGATGACCTCGTCGCCGTCGTTGAGCGTCGCGCGCATCGCGAGATCCACGGCCTCGGACACGCCAACGGTCACGATGATCTCGCGATCGACGTCGTAGCGGACGCCGCGCAGCTTCGCGGTGTGCTCGCTGATCGCTTCGCGCAGCGGCTTGATGCCGTAGTTCGAGGTGTACTTCGTCTTGCCGTCCTTGATCGACCGGATCGCCGCCTCGCGGAAGCGCTCGGGGGTCACGAAGTCGGGTTCCCCGACACCAAGCGAGATCGCGCCCTCGACCCCGGCGATGAGATCGAAGAAGCGACGGATGCCGCTGGCCGGGATGCGCTCGACCTTCGTGTTCGTCAGTGGGCGTCGTGTGGCTTTCATGCCGCGACCTCCGGGCGCATCTCGTGGTGCTTGGTCCCCCGCTCGTACGCGGCCGCGACGCGGAACATCGTGGCCTCCTGATACGAGTTCGCGATGATCTGGAGTCCGACGGGCAGTCCATCCGACAGGCCGCAGGGAAGAGAGATCCCCGGCAGTCCGCTGATGTTCACCGGCAGGGTGAAGATGTCGTTGAGGTACATCGACAGCGGATCGTTCACCTTCTGTCCGATCTTGAAGGCGACGCCCGGCGAGGTCGGCGTGACGATCGCGTCCACTTTCTCGAATACCCGATCGAACTCCTGCTTGATGAGCGTGCGGACCTTCTGC
>DATEZK010000151.1:0-6827 GCA_035255665.1 Candidatus Limnocylindria bacterium | reverse complement strand
TCGCTCCTCTTGAATACGCGGCCCTCGGCACATGGGGACCGTCGCCGGGCCAGGACCAGCCGAGCATCCTCGGCGGCGATGGCACTCGCGGCACGCCGAACACGCGCTTCGCGGGATACAACCGGCCCGCCGCGATGCCCGCTGCCTATGTCGGGCCTGGCCAGGTCGCCTGGTTCCAGTTCACGGTGAAGGCGCCCTCGACGCCCGGGTCGTACCGCTTCTATCTGCGGCCACTCATCGAAGGCGTGCAGTGGATGGAGGACTACGGCGTCTTCTGGCAGGTCACGGTCGTGGCCGCCAGTCCACCGGAGCGCGCGACGGTGTCCACCACGAACACGACGCAGGACTTCTTCACCGCGGGCGCCTCGCTCTTCCGCTACGACCGCAACGACGCGTTCGAAGCTAATGATGCGGTCATCACCTACGAACAGTTCGAGTTCGTGATCTCGCAGGCCGACCTCGTCGACATCCGCTACGAGCCCGCTCCCGAAGGCGTGTCGTCCTTCAATGTCGTCGGCGACTTCGGCGCATTCCCGCCGATGGTGAAAGCGGAGGTCGGCAACTTTGACGGCGGCCCCACCACGAACGACGTCACGGTCACCATCACGCCACCGGCGTCCGGCGGATCGACCGAGAACTGGAATCAGCGCGCGCTCGTGCCGGCGGGAACGGCGAAGTGCGAAGCCATAAGCGGTTGGTACCAGCCAGACCATCCGACCCAGACGGGATCCTTCGTCGATCGCAACCTCGCTGCCGGAACGTACTGCTACCGCAGCGGACCGCGCAGCGCCGGGTGGAATGCCTTCGCGTACAGCGCGCCGGTGACGATCCCGGCGCCGTAGTCCTCGAAGCGACGGCGCGTCAGCGTTGACGAACTGTTGACGCGTTCCAATAGCGCTCGTTTGTGTTCGGTTCTCGTAACGCGCTGCTCACGCGATTCCGATGACGGACTCAGGGTCACACCGTACCCGCTCTACTTTCGTAGGGGTCGCCCCCATTGCGACGTGACCGCCACTTAATTAATAGCGAACTCTCGTAAAACGAGCGAAGTGGGCGGGAATCTGGGGCTTTCGAGCAAGCGGGAGAAGGCGACCAACGGAAGGACGTCCTTCGCTCTGTATGTGTTGCTGGGCCCGTCGATCGCAGTAGCGGTCGCCCTCGCGGCCTTCAGCCTCAGCAAGGACGCGCTCGAGGGTAAGACCATCGACTTCCCCATCGTGCCCGGGATGGCGAGTCCGGCAGCCACACCGGGAGCGTCTGGCCCTGCGGCCAGTGGCGCGCCGAGTCCGCAAGCGTCGGGCGTAGCACCTGCGGCGACTACATCGCCTCAGACGACTGCGACGCCAGCTCCGACGTTCGCGCCTAACACGGCGCGGCCGCCGACGAACCCGCCCGCGAGGACCCCAAGTCCGACGCCCACTGCAGCACCGACGAGCACGGGCGTTCTTCCTCCGCTGCCGTCAGTGCTGCCACCGCTCCCGTCGCCGACAGTTCCGTTGTCGGTCCCCACGTCAACGCTGCCGTTACCGCTGCCGCCGGCGACACTCCCGGTGACGCTCCCGACGCCGACACTCCCCTTGGCACTCCCGACGGCGACCCTTCCCCTGTCGTTGCCGACACTCGGACTCCCGTCCCTTCCGTGAGCGATCGGACGACGGTGTGAGCCGCGCAGCGAGCGCGCACCTCATCGTGCCCAGGCATGACAACCCAGGAGAGGAGTCGGGTGTCGCCGGACGTGTTCGCCTCGAGCGCGTCGCACGCGTGCTGCGCTTCCTCGCTGCCGGCCTTGTTCTCGTGTTCGGGCAACTGCTCCCGAGCGTTGGCGCCCTCTTCGTCGTCATCCTCGGGGTCTTCTGCCTCGGCTACGGACTCATCGTCAGCGTGATGTGGGCGCGGTCGCGCACCGCCGCCGAGATCGAATGGGCTGAGCGCTTCACGCTCAGCGCGGACATCAGCCTCGTCGGTTTCGCTCTCCTCGTGTTCGCTCCCGATCCCGGCTGGGCGGTGTACGCATCAGGCTTCATCGTCATCGCGAGCGGTGGCTTCCGTTTCCGCAACGGCGCTCTCCTCGCCGCCGCGTCGCTCTCGCTCACGTACACGCTGATCACGATCTACCGCGCGACCGCGCTGGGGATCGAGGTCACTGCGGTGCACATGGCTCTTCAGCTCGGGAGCTACCTGATCGCCGGTGTGCTGATGAACGCCGTGCTGCCGGAGATCGATGCGCTGCGGCAGCGCGAGCTGGACGTGTACGAGCCGATCGTGCACGCGCAGGAGGACACCGGCGAGGCCTTGGTCCTGACCGAGCGCGGCCGTCCGGTGTACTGGAACAAGGCGTTCGAGGAGCTCACGGGCTACTCGACCATCGATCTCGAGCGCAGCGACTCGACCTCGCACATCCTCGTGCTGGATGAAGCGGCCTTGGGTGGCGGGCCGATCCGCGCGCAGGTGCGTACGCGCGACGGCAGATCGATACCGGTCGAGATCTCGATGCCACGCGGATCGAGCGACGACGATCGCATGGTCTGGATCCTTCGCGATACGACCGAGCGAGACCAGGCGGAATCGCAGCTGCGAGACCGCGCGCTGCACGACACGCTCACCGGCCTTCCGAACCGCGCGCTCCTCGAGGACCGGCTGGGCTCGGCACTCGCGACTGCCCACCGGCAGCACGATCCGCTCTGTCTTCTGCTCATCGACCTGAACGGATTCAAGGAGGTCAACGACACGTTGGGACACTTCGCGGGCGACCTGGTGCTCGTCGAGGTGGCCAAGCGTCTCACACGGTCCCTCCGCGAGAGCGACACCGCGGCGCGTTTGGGCGGTGACGAGTTCGTGGCGGTGCTGCCGGCGACCGCGCTCACGGGAGCGATCGAGACGGCCTGGACGCTGAACGAGATCATCGCGAAGCCCGTCACGATCGGGGAGAGCACTCGCTCCGTGTCGGCAAGCATCGGGATCGCCGCTTTTCCCGAGCATGGCCGCGACGCGACCAGTCTCATGGCGGCGGCCGACGCGGCGATGTATGAGGCCAAGAGGACCCGAGCCGGGTCGCGCAGCTACGACCAGCTGCCGGCGAGCGCATGAGCGTCTCGGCCCGCGCGGACGGCATCGAGCGACGCGAGATGACACTGCTCGCGCGGCTCCCGGTGCGTCGCAGCCAGGTCGCGGAGGAGGGCAGCGGCCGCACGGACGATCCAGCGGTGACTCCGCGCCAGCGCCAGGTCCTTGATGGGCTCGTGCGCGGACTGACGAATAAGGAGATCGCCGCGGAGCTCGGCGTTGGACCGGATGCCGTGAAGCGCACGATCTCGCGGCTCCTGATCAAGCTGAACGCGCCGAGCCGGACCGCTCTGGTCGAAGTGGCGCTCCGCACCTCCGCCGCGCGCCTCGGCCGCTCCCGCGGTCCCAACGCGCTCAGCCTGCTGGACGCCGCACCGATCCCCGCCCTCGTCACTCGGGGCGAAAAGCACCTGGTGGAGTACGCGAACCCCGCGGCGCGGGCGGTCCTCGGGACTCTCGAGATCGGGATGAGCCTGATGACCGCGCTCTGGTCCGACGCGCGCGGCGATGTCGGTGCGGTCGCCGACGAGGTCTTCAGCAGCGGCAGCGCGGCTGTCGCGCAGTCCGTCGCCGTGCGGCACAGCGTGGACGCCGGCAGCGCGTGGCGACACGCGGACGTGCACATCACCCCGGTCCACGACGGAGCGGACCAGCTGGCCGGGTTGATCGTGTTCCTCATCGCCGTACCCGCATAGGTAACGGCCCTCTAGGGAGAGAGGGCCGTCACGGGGGGAGGGTGGGGATCGAGTGGGCCGGTTACGCCGCGGGCGACTCCGACGCGCGGCTTTGCCGGATGGCCCGGAGCAGCGTCTCGTATGGAGCATCTTTGGTAATGCACGCGACAGCTCCGTATGACTGTGCGGCGCTGCAGATCTCGGCTTTGAGCGTGTAGACGATCACGCGGATCTGCGGCCGCATGCGCTCGAGGATCCGCGCGACGGTCAAACCGTCGAGCCCAGGCATGTCGTTGTCCAGCACGATGACATCGGGCAGGAGCTCCGAGCAGAGCGCGAGCGCCTGGCGCCCGTCCTTCGTCACACCGACACAGCGGAGATCCGGCTCGGCGTCGATGAGGTAACGCAGGTTCTCCCTGATCGAGGGATGGTCGTCGGCGACCACCACCCGGAGCTGCCGGCTCAATTGCGCAGCACCATGACCTGGACCTCGGGCAGCTCCGCCTTGAGGATGCGCGCCACGGCGTTACCGCCGAAGGACGGCAGATCCTCGTCGAGGAGCGCGATGTTGGGTCGGAGCTCGCGGAGCATCTTCAGCGCCTGCTCGCCGTCGCTGGTCACGCCGATCAGCTCGATGTCGGGCTGCGCGCACAGCAGCTGCGTGAGCTCGGCGCGGTCCGCGAAGTGCGCGTCACCGATGACGATGCGGATCCGTTCGCCGCTGTTGATCAAGCTCATGTCGCAAGTGATACGCGGCGGCAGCGGCACTGTGTAGGTACCCGTTCGGGTACGGAGTGCTCAAGAAGCCCCGCACGTACCCGAATGGGACCTTGTGACGGTCAAGGCCGCGCGCCGATAGTCGGTGCGTGAAAGAAATGACAGGCAAGACGATCGAAGACTTCTGTTGGTCGGTGATCTTCGAGCTTCGGCAGCCCATGACAGCGATCAGCGGGCACGCCCAGCGCGCTCAGCACCTGATGCACACCGATCCACTGCGCGCGCGTGACGCGCTCGACAGTGTGGTGGAGCAGATCGCGCGGATCGACCAGGTTCTTGTCGAGCTGTACGAGCGCGAACGACGCGCACTCGGGACCACCAACGTTGACGGACGCGATGTCCATCGCGCCGTACGTGAAGGAGTGAAGACATGAAGAAGCTGTTCGAGCTGATCGCGGTCATCGCGCTGCTCAACATTGGTGGCGGTGCTGCACTCGCGGATGACCCACAGGTGTCGGTCACACCAGATGTTCGAACGGATCCAGCGGCTCCAGGCGCGGGTGGCTCGGCGTCCGCCAATTCCGGCAGCGCGGGACCGGCGACCGTGTCCTCGAGCCAGCCCGTCAGTGTTTCGAGCACGACATCCCCCGCGCCGGGCGCGGGGCAGTCATCCGGGTCCACTTCGGCGAGCGGGCCCGGCACGAGCGCGAACGCGCCGCTGGGCGCGACGACGGCAGAGCCCGATCCAACGCCGCCGGATGGCAGCGCGCCCGCGACCACGACGACCGGACCGGACGCCGACGCTGACGCCAGCCGCACCTCCGTCTCGACGACGGAGTCGGGTGGTGTGCGAGCGACGATCGTGTCGAATGCGACCGGAGCGTTCGGAGGATCCGCGAGCGGCATCGGCTCGGCGCAGGACCCCACGAACGTCGCGTCCTGCACGACCGCGGAGGCAACGCCTGGTACACCGACCGACCTGAGCCTCGGTACCGCATGTGGTGCGGCGCCGACGACCGCATCGGAGGACGTCTCCGCGAATGAGGCCAACGGAAACGGCGGCGGCGGGACGCCGTCGGCATCGTCCTGCCTCGCGGCGAACGCGTCAGCTGGCGTGTCCCCATCGGCTGGCATCGCCGACGCGTGCGCTTCACCCGGCGGCTCGACACCTTCTACGACCCCAGCTACGACGGGAACGAACGGCGGAGGCGGCACGAGCGTCGGTGGCGGCTACGGCAGCACAGGCTTCGAAGCGGTCGCGGGCGCCGCGCGGACCGCGGCCGGTGCGGCGCTGATCGGCCTCGGGTCACTGCCATTCACCGGGACAGCCGCGGAGTCGCTCGGGTCTTTCGGAGTGCTCCTCGGAATGTCGGGTCTGGCGCTCCTCTATCTGCGCCGCAGAGGACTTACGTGGGAGCTCGCGCGAGCCATCCACCGGAGTGGCCGTTGAGAACGGCCGCGCGACTCAGGCTCGGCGGATCTGCTCCAGGATCGACGGGTCTTTGATCGCACTGTCGCGTGCGAGGAGCAGCACCTTCGATAGGACCTCGGCGCTCTTCGGATCGTCGTCGGCGAAAGGCAGGAACAGGCGGCCGCGGTACTGCGAGTGAACGGGCACGACGAAGAGCGCGCCGCCGGGCTGGCGGTGGATGATCGCGCTGCCGAGATGCACGTTGTACGAGCCCAGCTTGCCCTCGATGAAGGCGCGCGGGCCGTCCGTCCGCACGTTGTCGAGACCGAGGAGCCGGGCCGTCTCCTGAACGAGCACAGCTCGCATCTCCATCGATGAGGCGCTCGCCTCGGGATCCACGCCGCCCATGTGCGCGACGCTGACGGCGAGGTCCAGATCGCGCATGACCTCGCTGAAGATCCTGGGCGGGACGTCCGCGATGGGGATCGAGGCAAACGTGCCGGGCGGTGAGAAGCGCACCTCTTCGATCGTCAGTCCGTCGATCTCGGCGGGCGAGGCGAAGCCCTCCGTGAAAGTGAGCCAGGCGGTGACCCTGGCGTAATGGAACGTCCGCCTCACGCCTTCATCCGGGAGGCTGACCCAGCCACGGGAGCCGAGGAGCGCCAGCGCCTCGCGAGGCTGGACCTGATGGCCCGCGTACCGGCGCGACGACTCCTTTGAAGCGAGCTCGTCGCCAGTGACGGGATAGAGCTCGCGGAAGACCTGCTTGAACGGCTGCACGCGTTCGCGGGCGAAGCAGTCGCGCTGCCATGCGCTCCACTCTTTTGTCGCCAGCAGGTCGACCGGATGAGCAATGCGGAAGTGCTCGTCCGATGCGATCGCCTCGCGGTGTCCGGCGTGATCCTCAAGGACCTTGCCGCCCAGGGTCGCGTAGCCGGCAAAGCTCTCGCCTACGAGCACGA
>DATEZK010000150.1:0-2387 GCA_035255665.1 Candidatus Limnocylindria bacterium | reverse complement strand
CGAAACGAGGATGGGTCCGCGGTAACTGGAGCGATACACCGGCAATTCAGGCTAACGCTGGCGTGTCTCGTTCGGTGCAATGGGCGACAACTCCGCAAGGCACCTCGGGACGCTGAAGCGGTCATAGTGGTCAGGAAATTGGGGAGAGAGGTTCCACAACGATGAGTACTCAGACCATCCCGGAGCTGCGCCTGAAGAACATCAAGGGCAAGGTGATCCGGCCGGGCGACGCGGAATACGACGCGGCCCGCACGGTCGTCCGCGGTGGCGTGGACAAGCACCCGGCGCTCATCGTCAGGGTCGCCGACGCGGAGGACGTCGCTCGCGTGATCGCCCTCGCCCGCGAGTCGGGTCTTGAGCTCGCAGTGCGCAGCGGTGGCCACAGCAGCGCGGGTCACAGCGTGACCGAGGGCGGCATCGTCCTCGACCTTTCCGCGATGAAGGGCATCGAGATCGATGTCGCGGGCCGGACCGCTTGGGCCGAGACTGGCCTCACCGCCGTCGAGGTGACCAAGGCGCTCAGCGCGCACGGGCTCGCCGTCGGCTTTGGGGACACTGGTTCGGTCGGGATCGGCGGCATCACGCTTGGAGGAGGCATCGGCCTCCTGACGCGCAAGTTCGGGATGACGATCGACTCACTGCTCGCCGCGGACATCGTCACCGCCGATGGTGGGCTGGTCCGCACCGACGCGAACGAACACCCCGACCTGTTCTGGGCGATACGCGGCGGAGGCGGGAACTTCGGCGTGGCGACGCGCTTCAAGTACCGGCTCAATGAGGTGCCGCAGGTGCTCGGATGGATGCTGATCCAGCCCGCGACGGCCGACACCATCGCCGCTTTCATCGCCGAGGCGGAGAAGGCACCGGACGAGCTGACGACGATCGCGAATGTCATGCCATGCCCGCCGATGCCCTTCGTCGCGGAGGAGCATCACGGCAAGCTGGTGAACTTCGCGATGGTCGTGTACGTCGGTGACACCGCGGCGGGCGAGCGCGCGCTCGCGCCGATCCGAGCGATCGCCCCGGCGATCACCGATCAGCTCAAGCCGATAGCACTTCCGGAGATCTACCCGCCTGAGGAGGGCGAGTATCACCCCCTCGCCGCCGGCAAGAACATGTTCTTTGACCATTTCGATCGCGGGGTGGCGAAGACGATCATCGACCGGACCGAGGAGCACGTGCGCACGGCAAGTCCCCAGATGGCGGGCGCGCAGCTGCGCGTCCTTGGCGGCGCGATGGCGCGCGTACCCGCCGACGCCACCGCGTTCGCGCATCGCTCGAGTCGGATCAACGTCAACCTCTTCAGCGTCTATGGCGCCCCAGAAGAAGCCCCTGCGAACGAAGCCTGGATCGCAAAGATCGGCCCGGAGCTGCAGCAGAGCGACAAGGGCGTATACGTCAACTTCCTGGACGACGAAGGCGAGGAGCGGATCCGCGCCGCATACCCCGGCAAGACCTGGGACAGGCTCAGGAAGATCAAGCGTCGCTACGATCCCGGCAACCTCTTCCGACTGAACCAGAACATCCCGCCGGGAGGCGAAGATGCCCGCTCGTAAGCGAACCGCAGGCAAGGCGGTCAAGAAGACCGTGAAGAAGAGCGCGCCGATGATGGCCGCGAAGCGCAAGGACCTCGGCGCGCCGGTCGACAGCTACTTCGCGCAGCAGCCGCCGGAGAAGCGCGCGCTCCTCGAGAAGCTCCGCGGACTCGTCGCAAAGGGAGTGCCCGACGCGGACGCCTCCATCAAGTGGGGCGTGCCCTTCTACCAGAGGAACGGCAAGAACGTGTGCTCGCTCGCGGCCTTCAAGGAGCACGTCGGCATCAACTTCTTCGCGTCGCCGGCGGTCCTCGCCGATCCGGGGAAGAAGCTCGAGGGCGAGGGCAAGAGCATGCGGATGCTGAAGGTGCGTCGCCCAGAGGACATCGACAGCGCCAGCATCCTGCGCTGGCTGAAGGCGACGGTCGCGGCTAACTCGGCCTAGTCCTCGAACAGGTGGCGCAAGAACTGGTCGCGGCCGTCAAGGAACGCGCGCGTGAGTTCGACGACCTCGATCTTCTCGTACGGAACCTGAGCGATCCCTTCGCCCGAGAGGACATAGATCCTCGCGTCTGGATAGCCGAGCAGGATGGGTGAGTGGGTCGAGACAATGAACTGCGAGCCCTCGGCGACAAGGTCGTGCATCCGGCGCATCAGTGCGAGGTTGCCGCGGAGCGATAGAGCCGCCTCCGGTTCGTCCAGGATGTAAAGGCCTTTCGGACCGAACCGGTGCTGCACCAGCGCGATGAACGACTCGCCGTGTGAGCGCTCGTGAAGAGGGCGGTCGCCGTACGCGGCTGCGATCCCCGGATCGCCCAGCGCTTCGATGTACGTCGCGACGTTGAAGAAGCT
>DATEZK010000149.1:0-2950 GCA_035255665.1 Candidatus Limnocylindria bacterium | reverse complement strand
CAGCCCGAGCAGCAGCTTGATGGTCTCGGGGGCCTGCAGCAGCCCGATGACGCCGGGCAGCACGCCGAGCACGCCGGCCTCGGCGCACGAGGGCGCGAGCTCGGGTGGTGGTGGCGTGGGGAAGAGGCACCGGTAGCACGGGCCTTCGCCGGGCTTGAACACCGTCACCTGACCTTCGAAGCGGTAGATGCTCCCGTGCACGATCGGCTTGTTGTGCTTCACCGACGCATCGTTGAGGAGGTAGCGCGTCGGGAAGTTATCCGCTCCATCGACGATGACGTCGTACTCCGAGAGGATGCGATCGATGTTCTCGCTCGTGAGCCGCTCCTGGTAGCCGACGATCTTCACGTCGGGGTTGAGCGCCTCGAGCGTGATCCGCGCCGAGTCGGTCTTGGGCTCGCCGATCCGCTCGGTCGTGTGAAGGACCTGGCGCTGGAGATTGGTCGCGTCGACGACGTCCGAGTCGACGATGCCGAGCATGCCGACGCCCGCGGCCGCGAGGTAGAGGGCCGCAGGTGATCCGAGACCGCCGGCGCCGATGAGCAGCACCTTGCTCCGGAGGAGCTGGAGCTGACCGGACTCACCGACTTCGGGGATGAGGAGGTGCCGGCTGTAGCGCTGGCCCTGCTCTGGTGTGAGGCCGGCGTCGGGCTTCTTCCAGGGGAGACCGGAGTCTTTCCAGCGATTGAACCCGCCGCTCATCGAGATGACGTTGCCGTACCCGAGCTTGGCGAGCGTGTCGGCGGCCATCGCGGACCGAACACCACCCGCGCAGTACAGGATCGTGGTCTTGTCCTTGTCGGGGATGCGGTCCTCGGCCCACTGCTCGAGGTAGCTCTTGGGCAGATGGACGGCGTTCGGGAGATGCCCCTCGTCCCACTCGTTCTTCTCGCGGACGTCGGCGAGCTGGATGTCGCCCGAGCTGAGCAGGTCGGCGACCTGCTGCGGGGTGGCTTCCTTGACCCGCTTCTTGATCTCGGAGAAGTAGTCGCGGTACGTCGGCATTCGTGCTCCCTTTGCTCGTCAGTCTAAACCGACCCGCGCGGTCGGAAATTCCTTCTGTTCATCATGCACGCGTGGAGACGCTGTACTTCGATGTCCTCCAGTTCGTCTATCACCTCGCCCTCGCGATCCTCGTCGGCGGCGCGCTCGTCCTCGGCGGGGCAGCCGCGCCAGCGATCTTCGCCTCGGTCCGTTCGCGCGGCGAAGCCGGCGCGATCTTCGGCGCGGCCCTCGGGCGGTACGACGGACTAGCGATCCTCTGCGTCGTCCTGATCGTTCTGACCAGCATCCTCAAAGCGGCCGCGTTCGAGGTGACCGGCTCGCCCGAGACACGTCTCGTGCTGCGCTGGCTCGCGCTCCTTGTGCTGTGCGGCGCGACGCTCTATGCGAGCGCGTGGGCGAGCCCGGTGGCGCGCTCCGTCCGCGCGCAGACGCCGGGCTGGGACGACCTCCGTGAAGATGCGCCGCTGCGCCGCGAGTTCCAGTCCCTGCATCGAAGCGCGAGACGCGCGATGACCGTCGCGATCGTCGCGGGCATCATCGCGATGTTCCTCAGCTAGCGACCGCGACCGCCCCGCCCACCTCGGCGGAGCGATACGCGGCGTCCATGACCTCCTGCACGCGGAGCCCGTCGGCGAAGGTGGGGTGCGGCGCGTCGGCTTTCCCGGTCGGTCCAGCTTCGATGTGCTCGCGCACGCGCCGAGCAAGATCGGGGAAGGCGCCGTCGCTCGTGCCGGCCGGTAGGACCTCCTCCAGCGCGCCCGAACCGCGCGCGAGCATCACACGGCCGTCGCCACCGAGGACGATCGTCCCGTCGCCGCCGTAGAGGATGACGCGGCGCGAGGGATGGTGGACCGCGCTCGAGAGCTGGATCGTCGCGATCGCGCCGCTGCTCATGCGCAGCAGGAGCTGTGCGGTGTCATCGGCGGTCACGCGCACCGATCCGCCGGTCGTCGTCGGCCGCATCTCCGAGGAGATCCCGAGCTCCGACGACACGCGATCGACCGATCCGAGCCACCAGATGAGCGAATCGATCCAGTGCGACCCGAGCGCGCCGAGCAGGCCGCCGGCGCGGTCGCGCCGCAGCCACCATTCCTGACGCGGGCGCGCCGGGTCGACGAGCATGCCGGTCATCTCCATGACAAGAGCGAGCCGCATCTCGCCGATCGCACCTGTATCGACGAGCTCTTTCACCTTCGAACGCGCGGGTGTGTAGCGGAACTCGTGGTCGATCGCGTGCACGACGCCGGCGCGCTCGGCCGTCGCGAGCATCTCGCGCGCCTCGCGCGTGTCGCGTGCCATCGGCTTCTCGCAGATGACGTGCTTGCCCGCGGCGAGGGCCGCGAGCGTGTGTTCGCGGTGGAGCGCCGGAGGAGAGGCTACGCACACGACATCGACATCGTTCCGCTCGACGAGCTGGTCGACCGTGTCGACCGCCGCCGGGATGTGGGCCTGCTCGGCCGCAGCACGAGCACGCGCCGGATTTGCCGAGCAGATCGCCGTTACGTCGAATCCCGCGGCGCGGAAACCGGGAACCTGCACGCGCGCGCCGAAGCCCGTTCCGACGATCCCCACCCTCAGCGCCATTGCCGCACAGTATGAGCACCCATGGCCGTGACACGTGCTCTCCGTCAGGCACCGCACCGTAGGGACTCGAAGCTCGAAGACGCACTCGAGGCGCATCGCGAGAAGGTCAATCGCGTGCACCGCGTGCGGAACGCCGAGGGGCTCGTGACGATGGTCGATGCGTTCGGCTTCTGCTTCGCCTTCACGCTGCGCACAGGCGACGCGCCCATCCCCGCGTGCTTCGATCACCTGTCGACGAGCAGCGAGGACCGGAAATGGGGCTGGATGTGGGACTGGAAGGACGATCTTCCCGAGAAGAAACGCCTCTATTACGGAAAGCTGCTCGTTCGCAAGCCCACCTTCGTCTCGATGAAGATGCTTC
>DATEZK010000148.1:0-4986 GCA_035255665.1 Candidatus Limnocylindria bacterium | reverse complement strand
CGGGCGAGGTCCGCGGCATCGCTTAGTCGAGCCTGCGTGCGCTGCGGGTACTGCCGCGGGTCGCCAGCGGGCGCATCGCTCTCTCGAAACGGGCCCGCTCCGCGCCCTTCTGTTCCGCACGCCCGTACCGCGGTCTCAACTCTCGTTCGCGATGCGCCCGCTGTCGCCTGCGAGGCGCGTCGCCCGCAGCGCAGGCTCGCCAACCTTCGCCGCTCTTGTCGTTAGCATCTCGCGCAGGTGACGCTTCCGTTCTCCCTCATCGATGCGGCCCTCTTACTCCTGCTCGTCGCAGCTATTTGGGGTGGTTATCGCTCGGGATTCATCGCGACGACGTACGGGCTGGCCACGTGGATCGTCTCGTTCGCCGCAGCGGTCGTGTTCCAGCAGCAGGCGGCGCAGCTCGTCGAGAGGTTCGGCCTGGGCCCGTCGACTGCGCGCCCGATCGGCTTCATCCTCGTCCTCGTCCTCGTCGAAGCGCTCTTTTCGATCGCGGGGTACTTCGCGCTGACGCCGATCGTGCGCGCCGTCCATCGCGTGCGACCGATCGAGACTGCCGACCGGGTGCTCGGGATCTTTCCCGCTGCGGCGCGGGCGCTGTTCGTCATGGGCATCGTGCTCACCGCTCTGGTCGTGTCGCCGGTCAGCAGCGACTTCAAGGCCACCATCGAGAGCTCGCGGATCGCGCGTGGGCTCATCGACCAGATCAGCGCTCTGCAGCCAACGCTCGCGCGTCTCTCCGGCCAGCTGGGCGAGACCGTGCCGCTCTTCGTCACGAGGCTCGGCGAGGACCAGAGCGAACCCCTCGATCTGCCGAACGACCTCGCGCTCTCGGCGGACCCGGTCGCTGAGCGCCAGATGCTCGATCTCGTCAACGAAGAGCGGACCGCGGCCGGGCTCCGGGCGCTCATCTGGGATGACCGCCTCTTACCGGTGGCGCGTCAGCACTCTGAGGAGATGTTCCGGCTCAAGTACTTCGCGCACCAGTCGCCGGTAAGCGGAACGCCGTTCGATCGCATCAAGCGCGCGGGCATCATGTATTCGCGCGCCGGCGAGAACCTCGCGTACGCGCAGTCGGTGTCCGTCGCGCACCGCGGTCTGATGCAAAGCCCGGGGCATCGCGAGAACATCTTGCGACCCGAGTTCACGCACATCGCGATCGGCGTCATCTCCGCCGGCGCGTATGGACGCATGTTCACGCAGTTGTTCGTGACACCGTGAAGCTCGAAGACCTGGTCGCGAATGGCACGATGTCGCCGGAGATCGCGTCGACGCTCGAGGCGACCGCTCGCGGGCGGTACTCCTTCCTCGTCGTCGCCATACCGCGCCTTGCCGGGAAGAGCACGGTGCTGGCCGCGATGCTCGCTCACCGACCGAAGGGCGCGCCGCTGCGGACGGTCGGCGATGACGGCACCGACATCGACGCGCTGGCCGCGGCGAGTGCCGGCGGGTACCTCAGCGTCCCGGAGATCAGCGAACACCCGGTGACCGCTGGGTACATCTGGGGCGCGCCGGTGCGCAAGGTCTTCTCCAAGATCGGAGCGGAAGTCGCGCTGGCGGCCGCGTTACACGCCGCCGGAGCCGACGAGGCGATCGAGATCGTCTGCGGCGGCAACCGGGTGCCGGACGAGCAAGCCGCTCAGATCGCCGTCGTCGTGTACATACGCTCGCTGGGCAGCGACTGGCAGCGGCCGACCGGTCGGCGGATCGCGACCGTCCACGAGATCGTTACGGTGCGTGACGGACGGCCCGAGACGCGCCTCCTGCATCGCTGGGACGAGCGCGCGGACCGCTTCGAAACGCTCGAGCGACCGCAGCGCATGGCCGCTGGCCGGCCGCCGCGTTAGCATGATGCTCAGAGCGATATCCGAAAGAGGTGAAGCGATGATCGAGATGACACCGATCGCGGCCGAGAAGCTCCGCGAGCTCCGCGGTACGGATCCCTCGCGCGCCTTCCTTCGGATGTACGTCGCAGGCAAGAGCTGCTGCTCCACGCAGTTCGGCCTGGCGTTCGACGCCACGCCAGACGAGAAAGACACAGTGAGCGACGTCGCGGGCATCCCGCTCGCGGTCGATCCGGTCAGCCAGCCGTACGCGGACGGCGCGATCATCGACTTCGTCGATGGGCCGGAGGGCACGGGCTTCCTCGTCAAGAACCCGACGCTCGGCGGGGGCTGCTCGTGCGGCGGAGGCCGCGGCTAGCCCGATCTAGTCCGGCGAGGCGAGCGACTCCCAGAGGACCTCGGCGATGTGCCGTACCTTGACGCGCTGATTCCGCGCGTCGAGGCCACCGCGCAGGTGCGTGAGGCAGCCGGGGTTGTCCGTGATCACGATGTCCGCCCCGGTCGCCGCGATGCTCGCGAGCTTGGTCTCCAGGACGAAGTTCGCGACATCGGGATGCTCGAACGAGAACGTCCCGCCGAATCCGCAGCACACCGCCGAGTCCGCCATCTCGGTCAGCTGGACACCGGCGACGCGCCGCAAGAGCTCGCGCGGCTCGTCGTGAAGACCGAGCACGTTCGCCGACTGGCAGGCGTCGTGATACGTCGCGCGGATCGCCAGATGACGGCCGATCGTGCCGCGCTCGACCGCGAGGTCGTACGCGAAGCCTGTGAAGGAGACGATCCGCTTGCCCAGCTTGCGCGCGCGCTCGGCCCATTCGGGCTCGTCAGCGAGGATCCGGCCGTAGTCCTGCGCCATCGTGATCGCGCAGGACGAGGAGGGCGCGACGAGGTAGTCGGCCTGTACGCGCTCGAGCGCGGAGATCATCTCTTTGGCCATCGTCCGCGCGTTCTGGCGGTCACCGCTATTCATGTGCGGCAGGCCGCAGCACCGGCGCCCCTCGACGACGTGCACGTCCGCTCCGAGCGCTTGAAGCGTGCGCGCGGCCGCGTATCCGGCGCCCGGCAGGAAGTGATCGACGATGCAGGACGGGAACAGCCCGACGCGGACGAACGGATCGGTCGGGTTCGTCTGCGTGATCTCGCGGGCGCGGTAGTGCAGCGGCTGCTCGGCGACCGCGGGCAGGCTCTTCTCCTTGCCGAGATCGCCGAAGGGCAGTCGCACGAGGCTGCCGTGACGGAGCGGGCCCTGTAACGCGGAGAGCCAGCCGGTCATCCGATCGATGCGCTGCGGCGAGGTCCACTGCGAGAGCGCTATCCGCTTAGTCCACGAGATCCCCGTGCGCTGCACGGCGAGGGCGCGCACGTCAGTGATGAGCGAGGCGATCGGGATGCCCACCGGGCACACCGTGTCGCACGCGTTGCAGCCGACGCACATCTGCTGCTCGTACGCGACGCTGTCGAGGCCGTGATGGAACGGCGACACGACGAGCCCGATCGGGCCGGTATAGATGTGACCGAAGACGTGGCCGCCGACCACCTGATAGGTGGGGCAGACGTTGCTGCACGCGCCGCACTTGATGCACCGGAGCGCTTCGCTGAAGGCCGGGTCCTCGCGCATCGTCGTGCGGCCGTTGTCGATGAGCACGAAGTGCAGCTCCTTGGGCCCGTGCACCCCGATCTGCGTTTTGAGCTCGATGTCCGCCGACCGGGAGGGTCCGGTGATGAATTGCGTGTAGGTGCTGATCTTCTGGCCGGTCGCACTGCGCGCGAGCAGCTTCAGCACGGCTGCCGCGTCGTCGAGCGAGGGCACGACCTTCTCAACGCCGACGATCGCGATGTGCACCGCCGGAAGGCTGGTGGCGAGATCGGCGTTGCCTTCGTTCGTCACGAGCACGAGCGTCCCGGTGTCGGCGATGAGGATGTTCCCGCCGGTGATGCCGATGTCCGCCTTCAGGAACGAGCTGCGCAGCTCGTCGCGCGCGACCGCGACGAGCGCTGCCGGGTCGTCGCTGACCGGATGCCCGACGACCTTGGCGAAGAGCGCGGCGATCTCCTCCCGCGTCTTATGGATCGCGGGCGCGATGAGGTGCGACGGACGCTCGCCGGCGAGCTGGATGATCCACTCGCCGAGGTCGGTCTCGACCGCGGTGATGCCGTTGGCCGCCAGATGCTCGTTGAGCTCGATCTCCTCGGTAGCCATCGACTTCGACTTCACGACGAGCTTGGCCTTCTTCGCGCGGCAGATCGCGGTCACGACCCGTCGCGCCTCTTCGGCGTCGACGGCGCGATAGACCTTCGCGCCGACCGCCTCGGCCTCGCGCGTGAAGCGATCGATGAGCGCGGGCATGTCGGCGATCGCGCGCTTCTTGCGTTCGGTGAGGTCGGTGCGCAGCGCTGGCCAATCGACCTCGCGCATGCGGTCGGCGCGGCGCAGGCCGAGCGCCGGAAGGGCGCGATGGAGCGCGACCCGCAGCTTGTCGGAATCGAGGGCACGGTCGAGCTTGCGGCGGAACTCGGTCTTCGAGGCTGTCATGGTGTACGGAACCGGAAAGCTGGGCCCAGCAGGAGCGGCGCGGCGAGAGTGGTCACGGCCACCATCATGAGCACCGCGCCGTACAAAGGCCCGTCGATGACACCCGCCGCGAGCCCCAGCGAGGCGACGACGAGCCCGACCTCACCACGAGGGACCATCCCGACGCCCACGCGCACAGCCGAGCGAAGGCTCGTGCCCCACATTGCCAGGCCGCAGCCGACGAGCTTCGTGACGATGGCAATGATGGTCAGTACGACGCCCAGCAGCAACGCTCCTGGCTCGAGCATGGTCGTGAAGTCGAAACGCGCGCCGGTGAGGACGAAGAAGAAAGGCACGAGCAGCGCGCGGATCGGTGAGAGGTCACGCTTGAGCTCGAGCTCGTCTGATAGCTCGGCGACGATCAGCCCGGCGAGATACGCCCCAACGATGGCAGCCAACCCGATCGACCCGGCCAGCACCGCGAGAACGAGGCAGATCACGAGCGCGACCGAGAGAGCGCCGTGAGGGATCCGGAGCAGCTGCGTGCGACGGCCGTGGTCGCGGAAGCCGATACGCCCGATGGTCAGGGGTATGGCCACGAAGATCGCCGTCTCCAATAGGAGAATTCCGATT
>DATEZK010000147.1:0-5335 GCA_035255665.1 Candidatus Limnocylindria bacterium | reverse complement strand
GATCTGGAAACCGACGTTGTGTCGCGTGTTCGCATAGCCGTCACCCGGATTACCCAGGCCCACGACCAGGCGATCGACGCGCGGTGGCGAGGAACGCTGGAAAAGCTTCAGGAGACGGACCAGTTCTTCCTCCTATCTATGTGGACGCCGAAAAGGGGCTCCACCGCAAACACCGGTGGGGCCCCGCGGGACGCTTATCAACGACAAGTTTAGCGTGACCGGCGTGCGGCTCGCTCTCTATGGGTTCGGCAACGTCGGACGGGCGCTCGCGCAGATGTTGCTCGCGACGCACGCGCCCTTCACCGTGACCGCCCTCGTCACGAAACGGCATGGCGCGGTCGTTCATGGCGGCGGCATCGATCTCGCGACGATCGTCGCTGGGACCGACCTGCCTATCGGCGCCGCGCCGCATATCTCATCGCTCCCAGCGGACATCCTCGTCGAGATGACTCCGCTCGATCCGATCAGGGGCGAGCCCGCGCTCAGCTACATCCGCGAGGCCCTCGGTGCCGGCATGTACGTCGTGACCGCGAACAAGGGGCCGATCGCACGCGCGTATCGAGAACTAGACGCGCTCGCCACGAAGAACGGCCGGCTGCTTCGCTTCGAGGCGACGCTCGCGGACTGCTTGCCGGTCTTTACCCTGCGCCGCGGCGCTCTCCCGCTCGCGAAGATCAGTGCGATCCGCGGGATCGTGTCGAGCACGAACAACCACATCCTGACCGCCACGGCCGCTGGCGTCCCGTTCGCGGATGCGCTGGCCGAGGCCCAGCGCCTCGGCATAGCGGAGGCCGATCCACGCAATGACCTCGAGGGGCACGACGCGGCGGCCAAGGCCACGATCCTCGCGAACGTGCTGATGGATGCGGACCTGGTGCCGGAGGACGTCGCGCGCGAGCCGATCGACGAACGTGCGGCGACCGCAGCGCGCGCGGCCGCTGAGAGCGGCGACCGCGTCCGGCCGGTCATCGAGATCGCGCGCCGGGACGGAACCGTGGTGGCGTCGTTCGGACCTCGACGTCTTGGTCCGCTCGACCCGCTCTACGCGGTGGACGACTTCTCGATGGGCCTCATCTACGAGACGGATCTGGCTGGACGTGTCGTCGTGCAGCTACACGATCCGCATGTGGATCAGGTCGCGTACGCGATCCTGACCGACCTGCTGGAGATCGCCGCTACTCGACCGCGCTAGCGGGTACGATGCCGCGACGGTGATGGGCTGGAAGTCGCGCGACGTCAGGGCTTTCGGCATCGGGCTCGCGTACCTCGCGCCGTCTCTGATCCTGTTCGCCGCGTTCGTGTTCATCCCGCTCGCCCAGTCCATCGTTCTGAGCTTCTTCAACACGAGAGCGACCGGCGTGGCAACTACGTTCGCCGGCCTCGATCACTACATCGAGCTGCTGACCTCGCCCGCTTTCAGAACCGGTCTGCTCGCGACCACGCTGTTCGCCGTCTACACGGTGCCCCTCGGCATCGCGCTCGGGCTCGTGCTGGCTGTGATGCTCAACCAGCGGCTGCGCGGCATCAACGTGTTCCGCACCATGATGTCGAGCACGATCGCGATCTCCGCCGCGGTCGGCGCGCTGATCTGGCTCCTGCTGCTGAATCCGAGCCTCGGGCTGCTCAACTACATCCTTTCGCTCGTCGGCATCCCGGGTCCAGACTGGCTCATCCAACCGACCACCGCGATCATCGCCGTCGCCATGACGACGATCTGGCTCACTCTCGGCACCAACATCATCGTGCTGCTCGCCGGCCTTCAAGGAGTCCCTGAGGAGATCTACGAGGCGGCGCGCCTCGACGGCGCGAAGGGCCTCGGGATGTTCACGCGCATCACGATGCCGATGGTCTCGCCCTCTCTGTTCTTCCTGCTGGTCGTGGACACGATCGCAGTGCTGCAGGCCTTCACGCAGATCCATCTCCTTACCCGCGGTGGCCCAGTGGATGCGACACGCGTGCTCGTCTACAGCATCTATCAGGACGCTTTCCAGAATTTCCAGTTCGGCTTCGCGAGCGCGCAGGCGGTGATCCTGCTGCTCCTGGTCATGGCGCTCACGCTGATCCAGTTCCGCTTCGTGGAGCGGAGAGTCCACTACCAGTGAGCATCCGCCTTGTCCTCACGTACGCGCTCCTCGTGGTCGGGTCGATCATCGTCGCGTTCCCACTGCTCATGGCCCTCTCCTACTCCTTTATGAGCGAGTCCGAGATCGCGACCTTCCCGCCGCCACTCTTAACGACACGGCCGACGCTCAATAACTACGCCAGCGTGCTCGACACGATCCCGATCGGGCGGTACCTGCTCAACAGCTTCATCGTCTCGACTGCCGTCGTCATCGGTCAGCTGATCACCGCCAGCCTCGCGGCGTACGCGTTCTCGTTCCTGGTATTCCGCGGTCGGCAGATCCTCTTCTTCGTGTTCCTCAGCACGCTGATGATCCCGTGGGAGGCCACGATCATCCCGAACTACATGACGATCAGGTCGATCGGCTGGCTCGACACCTATCAGGGGCTCGCGGTGCCGTTCATGGCCACAGCCTTTGGGACGTTCCTGCTCCGTCAGGCATTCCTGCAGATCCCGCGAGAGCTCTGGGACGCGGCGCGGATCGACGGCGCCTCTTCCCTCCGCTTCTTCATATCCACGGTCATTCCGCTCTCGCGGCCGATCCTGGGCACGGTCGCGATCTACGGGTTCCTGTCGACGTACAACCAATACTTCTGGCCGCTCCTTGTAACGAACCAGACCCTCATGCGCACGACGCAAGTCGGGATCGCCCAGCTCCGCTTCGAAGAAACGCTCCGTTTCGGCCTGGTCATGGCCGGCGTGGTCATGGTCGCGGTGCCAACGCTCGCGCTTCTCGTCCTGGGGCAGCGTCAGCTGGTCCGCGGACTTACAGCGGGCGCCGTCAAGGGTTAGTGCGCGTCCGGTGAACGCTGCGTGGCCCTCAGGCCCGTCCTAGGATTGCAAGACTGAAGGTTCCAGCGGACACGCAGGAGGGAAAGATGCGGAAGTTCCTAGGACTCGCACTCGCATTGACCATGGTGACCGCCGCATGCGCCGGGTTGGCGCCGGGGGGCGGCGGCGACCAGAGCGCGCTCGCACCGGCAAAGGACGTCGCGCCCGCGGCGTCGATCACTTGGTGGCACGCCATGTCCGGCGTCAACGGCGACTCGCTGAACAAGATCGTCGCCGGGTTCAACAGCAGCCAGAGCAAGATCAAGGTCGAGACCGTCTTCCAGGGCAACTACGACGACCTGCTTGCGAAGCTGAACACCGCCATCGCGTCGAACGCGGCGCCGGCCCTCGTGCAGGTGTACGACATCGGCCAGCGCTACATGTACGACAGCGCTCAGGTGGTGCCGATGCAGGCATTCATCGACCGCGACAAGTTCGCGACCACGGACTTCGAGCCAGCGGTCATCAACTACTACAAGTACCAGGACAAGCTCCAGAGCATGCCGTTCAACGCATCGACGCCGCTCCTCTACTACAACAAGAACGCTTTCCAAGAGGTCGGCCTCGACCCGAACAAGCCTCCGGTGACGTTCACCGAGATCGCGGACGCTGCGAAGAAGCTGACGAAGAAGGACGCCAGCGGGACGACAACTCGCTGGGGCTTCGGCCCCTCCATCTACGGCTGGCTTTTCGAGCAGCTGATGGCGACGTCCGGCCAGCTGTACGCCGACAACGGCAACGGCCGCGACAACCGCGCCACGAAGGTCGTCTACAACAACGCCGCCGGCAAGGCGATCCTTGACTGGTGGAAGGCCGGCGTCGACGGCGGCTACTTCTTCAACCCAGGTATCGACAACGACGGCGCGGCCAACGCCTTCAACGCACAGAAGACCGCGATGTACATCGAGAGCACCGCGCGTCTGCGCGGTCACATCACCACCGTCGCCGGGAAGTTCGACATCGGCACCGGCCTGTACCCGCGGCCGGACAGCAAGCCGAAGGACGGCGGCAACATCATCGGCGGCGCGTCCCTCTACATCATGAAGAGCAGGCCGCCGGCCGAGCAGCAGGCCGCGTGGGAGTTCGTGAAGTACGCGATGAGCCCGGCGGTCCAGGGCCAGTGGCAAGCGGACACGGGCTACTACCCGATCGTGAAGGCCGCGTACGACACCGCACCGAGCAAGGAGTGGTCCACGAAGTACCCGCAGTTCCTGATGGCGATCACGGCGATCCGTGACTCGCCACAGAACCGCTTCACCAACGGCGCGGTCATCGGCGTCATGCCGCAGGCACGCATGCGCGTCAACAAGATGATCGAGTCGGTCCTGCTCGGGCAGCAGACATCTCAAGCGGCGCTCGACGCCGCGGCAACGGAGATGAACGCCGCGATCGACAAGTACAACAAGGCGAATCCATAAGCACACGAGATGAGACGGTGCGGTCGCTCAGCGGCCGCACCGTCGATCTCCTCGTCATCGGCGGCGGCATCATCGGAGCGGGGATCGCGCGTGACGCGGCGCTCCGCGGTCTCTCGGTCGCTCTCGTCGAGCAGGACGACTTCGCCTCGGGCACGACCTCGCGTCCGACACGCCTCATCCACGGTGGTCTCCGCTACCTCGAGCTCTTCGACTTCGCACTCGTGCGCAGCGACATGCGTGAGCGCGAGATCCTCCTCCGCATCGCTCCGCACCTCGTCTTCCCGCTTCCGTTCCTACTGCCGCTCTACCGGCCCAGCCTGTGGTACCAGGCGAAGCTGCGCATCGGCATGCAGCTGTACGACGCGCTCTCGCTGGACAAGAGCCTGCCAAAGCGGAAGTGGCTCGACCGCGACGAGGCGCTCGCGGCGGAGCCCACGCTCGACGCGGATGGACTCCACGGCGCGTGGCGTTTCTACGACGCGCAGGTACCGCTGGTGGAGCGCCTGGTCATCGAGAACGTCGTGGACGCGTCCGAGCACGGCGCGCTCGTCCTCAACCACGCGAAGGCGCTCGGATACCTGCGCGACGGAGCACGCGTGACCGGTGCCGTCGTGCACGACAAGATCGCCGCCACGGATCTCGAGGTGCGCGCCAGATTCACCGTGAACGCGACAGGTCCGTGGCTCGACCGCACGATCGCGTCCGTTCGACCGCAGTCAAAGCCACTGCTGCGACTCACCAAGGGCACCCACCTCGTGACACCACGTGCCACGGAAAAGGCGCACGTGCTCTTCGCGAAGAGCGACGGACGGCTCTTCTTCGTGCTGCCCTGGCTCGACGCCACGATCGTCGGCACGACCGACACCGATTACGCCGGCGACCCGGCGGACGCGGCCGCGACAGAGGACGACGTGCGCTATCTCCAGAAGGAAGCGCACCGCGCGTTCCCCACCGCGCCCTTCAA
>DATEZK010000146.1:0-2868 GCA_035255665.1 Candidatus Limnocylindria bacterium | reverse complement strand
CGTGCCGCGGAAGTACAAAATCTGTACTGACAACCCGGCGTGGCGGTGGCAGACTCGGCGCCCGTGAGCACCTACGCCGGTCAATATTGCCCTCTCGCCAAGGCGGCTGAGATGCTCGGCGACCGCTGGACGCTCCTGATCGTTCGCGACCTTCTGATGGGGGCGCACCGTTTCAGCGAGATCCAACGCGGCCTCCCGGGCATCTCCCCGACGCTTCTGGCCCAGCGTTTGAGACTTCTCGAACAGCACCGCATCGTCGAGCGCCGTCGGATGGATGAGGGGAGACCGGAGTACTGGCTCACCCCGGTCGGGCAGGACCTCGCGCCGGCCGTGCTTGGTCTTGGGACCTGGGCGGCTCGCCACTTCGGCCATGAGCCATCGCCAGACGAGATGAACAGCTCGGTCCTGATGCTCTGGATCGAACGCCTCCTGAACGCTCCAGCGCTTCCGTCTGGTCGCCATGTCGCGCGCTTCGACTTCACCGCGCCGCGACGGGAGAGCCGCTGGCTGCTGATCGAGCGGGGCGAGGCGACCGTTTGCGACGAGGACCCCGGGCGGGAGCCATCGCTCCTCGTTACGACCGACCTCAGAACACTTCACAGCGTGTTCGCCGGCCGCATCGCGATGCGCGCCGCGCTTCGTGACGGCGCCCTTCGACTCGATGGCGAGCCCGAGATGATCCGGGCGTTTCCTCGGTGGTTCGGCTTCAGTCCGTTCGCCGAGGAGACGCGAGAGGCGCTGCGCCGCGGCGCGTAGTCCGTCTAAACCGTCGCGGTCCTCTTCAAGAACTGCGTCCAGCCCGGGATGCGCCGATAACCCATCTGCTCGTTCAGGTGGAGGATCGGCGCGTTCTCACCGTCGTTCTCGGTGCGTACATGCTTCACTCCGAGAGCGATCGCCTGCGTGACCGTCTCGAGCTTGAGCGCGCGCGCGACACCGCGGCCGCGGACCTTGCGCGCGGTGCCGGTCCAGTCGGTCCAAACGTTCCCGCGCGTCGGCGGATACGACAGCACCGAGATGCCGACGATGTCGTCGCCGTCGCGGGCGATCCACATGCGATCGAGCCGTACCGTCGGTGAGTCGAACCAGCGCGCGAACACCTCGAACGATTGGCGGACGTGCGGGATCGTGGTGGGAACGTCCGTCGCGGCCTCTTCGCTCATCTCATGGATCTTGTGGAACTTCTCTGGATCCGCGTCCTGGTCGATGGTCAGGATCGATATGCCCGCGGCGCGCATCTTCTCGCGACTCTGCGCCGTCATCTCGTCGATCTTTCGCCGCTGCGCTACAAGGTCAAGCTCCCACGCCTTGCTCCGGCGCTCCTCGCGATAGCCGCGGTCGGCGAACCAGCGCACGAGCCACTCGTCATCCTCGCGGGCGTAGCTGTTAAAGATCCGCGTGCCCGACGAGGACGCACGCTCCTCCATCACGTCGAAGACCGTCGCGAGCTGGGCTTCGGTGCGCTCCTCCGGCATGAGCTCAAAACCGATCCGCCCGTGGCGCTCCTTCATCTTGTCCCAGGGTGCGTGGTTGTGCCGGGCGTAGCCGATCGGAGTCGCGTCACGCAGAACGATGAAGCGCTCGTTGGTCCACGCCGGGTCGTCCGTCGACCACCAGTGCCGATAAGCCTCTGGATCCTCCGGCTCATCTGGGCGCATGGCAGTCCCGACGTCCGCCGCGAAGGCGGCGTCGTCGAGCGTCGCCGGCCGGAAGGTGAGGCCGCCGCGGCGCAGCGTGACCGACGGGTCGGTGGTCGTGGGCATGTGCGAAGTGTATGCGCGCGAGTGGCAGGGAACATGCCGCCTGCGATGCGTGTTCCGTCAACACGGATACATTCATCGTGGAGGGACGACATGACGCTTGACCGTGAGCGCTGGGAAAAGGGCCTGACGTACGACGCGTTCAAGGATGCGATGACGCGGAACCAGGAGCGTTTCGCTGAGAACGAGCGTCGCGTCGTCCTCGATCCGGAGACGGTGCGGACCTTCAAGGGCCTGCCGCAACCGCTTCGCGTCCTGGCCCTCGCTGAGGACTGGTGCGGCGACGTCGTCGCCAACCTGCCGATACTGGGGCGGATCTTGAAGGATCAGCCGGCGCTCGATGTCCGCATCTTCCTCCGGGACCAGAATCTGGATCTCATGGAGCGCTGGCTCAATCAGGGCAAGTACCAGTCGATCCCGGTCTTCGTGTTCTTCGACCAGAAGTTCCGCGAGCTGGGCCACTGGATCGAACGGCCCGCCTCGGTAACAGAGCGGCGTGCCAAGGAGCGGAAGCGGATCTTCGCGGCGAACCCAGAATTCGGTTCACCCGACGCGCCGGTCGATCAACTGCCCGAGGACGTGCGCACGCGGCTTCAGGCGGAGCTTCAGAAGATGCGCGACGACATGGTCCCCTTCGCGAACGCCGAGGTGCAGCGAGAGCTGCGGGAGCTCGTGTCGAAGGTGGCCGTGTGACCGGCAAGCCGGTCAAGGTCAAAATCACGTATTGCGCCGAGTGCGGTTACGAGCCGCAGGCGCTCGAGCTCACGAAAGCGCTGATGTACGAGTTCGGTACGCAAATAGCGGCGATAGAGATCATTCCGTGGGAATCCGGAACGTTCGACGTATCAGTCGACGGCTTGCTCGTCCACTCGATGAGACGAGACGGCGGGTTTCCTGAACAGACGATGGTCACGTCGGCCGTGCGCGCGAAGTTGAGGAGCGAACCAACCGTTTAGCCGGCCTGACGGTTCTGAGCGGAGCGGGCCGTGGCTGTGACCCTCTCGCGCGATCCATTCAGCGATCGTGATCACGCGAGGATGCTTCCGTTTGGGATGACGCATGCGTACACTGCGGCGAGCGACGAGCCGCGCTCGTCCGAATCACAGTT
>DATEZK010000145.1:0-7711 GCA_035255665.1 Candidatus Limnocylindria bacterium | reverse complement strand
ACGCTCGCGTTCGCCGCACCGGGCGTATTCAGCGCGAACGCCTTGAGCTCCGGGTAGTGCGTGGTCGCCGCGACGAGGACACCGCGCTCGAGGAGGGTCTCGAGCACGGCCATCGCGAGAGCGGCTCCCTCGTCGGGATCGGTGCCCGCTCCCAGCTCATCCAGGAGCGCGAGATCGTCGCGCTCCGCCTCCGCGAGCGTCGCGACCACGTTGCGGAGGTGCGACGAGAACGTCGACAGCGACTGCGCGATCGACTGCTCGTCGCCGATGTCCGCGAAGACACGGAGCACGACCGGGACACGGCTGCCGCGGGATGCGGGTATCTGCAGCCCCGACGCGCCCATGAGCACCAGCAGGCCCATGGTTCGCAGGGTCACGGTCTTTCCGCCGGTGTTGGGTCCGGTGATGACGAGCGCGCGGAAGTCCGACCCGAGGCGCACGTCGATAGGTACGACGCCTGTCCCGCGCTCGACGAGCAGCGGATGCCGCGCGCCGACAAGATCCAGCACTCCATGCGCGTCGAGAACGGGTCGCTCGCACTCGAGATGGTCCGCCAGCGCCGCCTTCGCGAGGAGCAGGTCCAGCGCCGCGAGAGCCGTTATCACCGAGTCGAGGTCCTCCGCCGCCCGCTCGACACGGCGCGAGAGCTCGTCCAGAACGTGCCGGACCTCCGCGCTCTCGGCGAGCTCGGCCTCGCGCAGCGCGTTGTTCGCCTCGAGGATCTCGAGCGGCTCGATGAACACCGTCGCGCCGCTCGCGGATTGGTCGTGGACGATCCCCTTTACCGTGCTGCGCATCTCGGCCTTGACCGGCACGACGTAGCGTCCGCCGCGCTGCGTCACGAGCTGCTCCTGGAGTGCGCGCGCGAGCTCCGGTGAGCGCAGGAGGCCGTCCAGGCGCTGCTGGAGGCGGGCCTGCGCGGCACGGAGGGCCGCGCGCAGAGACCCGAGACGTGGGCTGGCCCGGTCGAGGACCTCGCCGGTGCCGGCGATCGCGTGCTCGATCGCGTCGGCGAGCTCACGTGGTGGCCGCGCGAAACGTGCCTTCGCGGCGAGCGGCGGATACGGATGGACGTCGCTGAAGAGCTTCTCGGCGGCGCGGATCGTGTCCGCGATCTCGATCAGCTGCAGCGGGTCGAGCGATCCGCCGAGACGCGCCCGCCGGAGGGCGTCACGCACGTCGCGCGCCCCGCCCAGGCCCGCCGATCGCTGCGCGCGAAGCAGGTCACGCGCTGCAGCGGTCTCGTCCTGGAGTCGCTCGGCCTCGCGCACGTCGGTCACGGGCATGAGCCCCTCGGCGAGCTCGCGTCCCGGTGCGAACGAGGTCCGTTCGGCGAGCAGCTCGCGGATGCGCGGGAACTCCAGTGTGACGAGCGCGCGATCGGCTGCGCTGGTCATCGCGAAACACCCGGCGAGTCGCGCACCCAGAGCCGCCACGGTCGCGTGGACGTCGGCCCTTCGCTCAGACCGATGCGCGGCCCGCGCGCGACCAGGCGCGGCGGTACGGGCGGCGCGTCGCGCAGCTGGAGCGTGGAGCGGACGAGATCGACTCCCGACTGCGCGGTCGAAAGCGCGAAGGCGCGCCCGAGCAGGCCCGGGCCCGTCAGACGAGCGCCATCAGCGAATCCCTCGAGCGGCTCCGCGCCGCGCAGCAGCACGGCACCCGGCACAGCGTCCGGATGCGCGACGACGTTCATGCAGTACCAGACCCCGTGCGACAGATAGACGTAGGCATGACCCGGCCTCCCGAACATCACTTGTGTGCGCGGCGTGGGACCGCGGAATGCGTGCGAGGCCGGATCCCGCGTCCCGTGGTAAGCCTCGACCTCGACGAGCCGCGCGGCGCGCCGGCCCTCGGGACCATCGTAGAGGAGCACCTTGCCCAAGAGGTCGCGGGCAACGGTCAGCGTGGGGCGCGCGTAGAAGGAGCGCGGGAGGGGCGAGCCGTATCGGAGTGCCGCGGTGCTAGGACTTGCGCGGATCGAGTGCGTCCCGGAGACCATCGCCGACGTAGTTGATCGAGAGCACGGTCAGGAAGATGAGCATCCCCGGGAAGAAGGCCCAGTGCGGCGCGATGTCGAGGTAGTCCTTCGCGTCGTACAGCAGCCGGCCCCAGGTCGTCACGTCCGACGGGAATCCGAGACCGAGGAACGAGAGCGTCGATTCGGTCAGGATCGCGCCACCGACGCCGATCGTCGCGGCGACGAGCACCGGGCTCAAAACGTTCGGGATGATGTGCTTCATGATGATGCGGCTGTCCGGATCGCCCACCGCGCGCGCCGCTTCCACGAACTCCTTCTGCTTCAGCGACAGGAACGAGGCGCGCACGAGCCTGGCGACGGGCATCCAGTTCAAGATCCCGATCACGGTGACGATCATGAGGAAGATGCCGAGCTCCGGGCCGAACATCTCTCTGAGCGTGTCGCGGAAGAGATACACGATGACCAGCAGGAGCGGCAGGATCGGTAGGGACAGGAACAGATCGGTGAGCCGCATCAGCGGACTGTCGAGTTTGGCGAAGTACCCGGCGATCGCGCCGATGAACAGGCCCAGCGTGATGGCGATCAGGACGGCGACGATCCCGACAGCGATCGAGATCCGGCCTCCGATCAGGGCGCGGGCGAGGATGTCGCGGCCCAGGTCGTCCGTCCCGAACGGATGCGCCGCGCTCGAACCCTGTAGGGCCACCGTGAAGTCGATCGCGTTGACCGGGGTGCTGTAGACGATCGGCCCCACCAGCGTGACGACGATGAGGAACAGGAACGTCACGAGACCGGCCATCGCGAGCCGGTGGCGCTTGAACTGGAACCAGGCGTCCTTCCAGAGGGAGCGTGCCGGCCGGCGAAGCTCGGCGGCATCCGGGATTCGCGTCAGCTCGATGTCGGTGGCAGCCACTTACGAGTACCTGATCCGCGGATCGAGAACGGCGTACAGGACGTCGGCGACGAGGTTGAACAGGACGACCAGCACGGCAAAGATCAGCAGTATCCCGGCGACGACGGGTGTGTCTCCCTGACCGATGGACCGGACGAGCAGCTCGCCGATGCCCGGGACGCGGAAGATCTGCTCGGTCACGATCGCGCCCCCGAATACGGCCGGGATGCCCAGCGCGATGAGCGTGACGACCGGGATGAGGCTGTTGCGCAACACATGGCGCAGCACGACGAAGCGCTCCTTCAGGCCCTTGGATCGAGCCGTTCGAACGTAATCGAGGGGCAGGTGCTCGAGCATCTCCGAGCGCGTGTAGCGCGCGATGGTCGCCGTGTTGAACAGCGCGAGCACCGTGATGGGCATGATCGACTGCTTGATCTGGTCGCCGAGCGTCGCGAGGTTCGTGATCTTGAGGTTCGAGTCGTAGATGAAGGGTAGCCAGTGCAGCTTCACGCTGAAGATGATGATCAGGAGCAGGCCGGTGAAGAACGTCGGGACCGAGAAGCCGATGAACGCGAAAGTCGTCGACATGTGGTCGAAGATCGAGTAGCGCCTGATCGCGGAGACCATGCCGATCGGGACCGCGAGCAGCACTCCGATGACATACGCCACGCCGACAACGGCGAGCGTGTTCGGCAGACGCTGCCCGACGAGATCCATGACCGGCCCGCGGCTCATGAACGAATAGCCGAAGTCCAACCGTGCGACGGCGGTGACCCACTTGACGTAGCGCACCGGCCAGGGGTCGTTGAGGCCCATCGACTCGCGGATCCGCTCGCGAACTTCCGGCGGGACGCGCGGGTCCGCACCGAACTGGGCCATGGGATCCGTTGGAGCAAGGGCGAGGATCGCGAAGACGACAAAGCTTATGACGATGAGCGTTGGGACGGCGATGAGGAGGCGTCGCAGGATGTATCTGCCCACTACTTGCCCCTCACCCTTTTCGAGGCTCGGGTAGCGCGGTGGAGGTCGTCCACCGCACTACCCTACCCCGTTCCTAGGTCTTGTTGGTTACTTGGACCAGTCCGCGACCTGATACATCTCGGAGTCCCAGCCCGTCGGCAGGACGCCCTTGAGGGTCTTTGAGATACCCGAGGTGACCTGCGTGCGAGACACGATCGGGATGATCACGACCTCCAGGATGAGGATGTCGTTCGCCTTGATGAACAGCGCCGCACGCTTGGCGGCGTCCGCTTCCTTGCGGAGCTGCTCGATGGTCGCGTCGAACTCCGGGTTGGTGTACCGGCCGTAGTTCCCGGCGTTCCAGTTGTTCGACTTCTGCGCCATCTGCGCCGTGGTGTAGTCGGTGAGGTAGTTCGTCATATCGGTCGAGTCGCTGTTGTTGGTGAACATCTCAACGTCCGCGAAGAAGTGGTTCGCGCCGTCAGGAGAGGTGTTCGTGAAGAACACGTCCGCCGGCACAGCCTTCAAGGTGACCTTGAAGCCAGCCTTCTCCCAGTTCGCCTTGTTGATGTCCTGTGTCTTCTGACGCACGGCGTTGACCGTCGTCTGGTAGGTCATCTCGAGCTTCACGCCACCCTTGGCGCGCACGTTGTCCGCGCCGAGCTTCCAACCGTTGTCGTCGAGAAGCTTCGCCGCGGCAGCGGTGTCGAACGTATTGCAGAAGGTGGTCGTGTTCTTGGACTCGTACTCGGCCACGCCGGTGACGATGTTGCATCCGGGCTTGCCGGCGTCACCGTAGATCTGGGTCGCGACCGTCTTGCGGTCGGTCGCCATCGCGAGGGCCTGACGCACGATCTTGCCGTCAGGGCCATTGAAGTACGGGTGCTTCGTGGTCGGTTCCGAGCGCTGGTCGCCGAGCGACGCAGCTGGGTTGGCGAAGTTGATGACCAGACGCTCTGAGCTTGAGCCATAGGCCAGAAGCATCTGACCCTTGGTGCTCGTGTCGGCCATCGGCTTCAGCACGCTGGCCTCCACCTGGAGGTTCCATGCGTAGTCGACGTCGCCGGTCTGGAAGACCGCGCGAGCCGAGGATGGGGCATCGCCGCCACCCTTGAACGTGACCGTCTTGAAGTACGGCTTGTTCGGGTCGCGGTAGTTCTCGTTCATCGCGTAGGTGACAACGTCGCCCGACTTGAAGTCGACGACCTTGTACGGTCCGGTGCCGATCGGCTTCACGTTGCCGGGAGCGTCCTTGAGCTTGGCGCCGGTGAACGCGTTGAACTGGGCCTTCTGGAGGATCAGCGACTGACCGGCCAGACCCCACTGGTACGAGTTCGGGGTCGGCGCGTCATACGTGATCACGACGGTGTTGGCGTCCTTCGCGACGACCGACTTCACGCCGGTGGTCGCGCCGTTGGTCGACGTCGCCGCCGCCTTGTCCTTGGTCAGCGCGAACGTGAACGCGACGTCTTCGGCGGTGAACGGCGTTCCGTCCGACCACTTCACGCCGGTACGGAGCTTCCAGGTGACCTCGGTGAGGTCGGCCTTGATGCCGCCGTTCGCGATGGTCGGGATCTCACTCGCGAGACCGTTCGCCAGTGGCTTGCCATCCGGACCCCACGAGGCGAGCGGCTCGAGAACGAGACGCGCCGCGTCGAAGTCCTTGGTCCCAGTGGACAGGTGCGGGTTCAGGATCGTTGGCGCCTGCCAGTAGAGGATCTTGAGGTCATCGCCCTTGCCGCGTTGTGCGACAGCGGCCGACGGCGAAGCGCCAGTGCCCGTCGTCGGCGATGGCCCCGGGGCCGTTGCCGGCTGACACGCCGCGAGTGTTAGTGCTGCGACGAGCCCGATGCCCGCCGCGCGTCGCCATTGAATGGTCATTCCGTGTTGGTACCTCCCACGCCTTCTCAGCAATCCCGCATCGCGGAACAGCCCGCGATATGTCGCAGGCTACCTTCGTACCTCTTCGAGAGCAAGAAGGTTCGGTCTGTATGCCCCGGTCTACTGACCTAGGTCCGGATGGTCGCCCCGACCTGGTGGAGTAGGCGTCCCTCGATTCGCTTCAGCGCGCGCTCCACGTCGGCGTCTGTCAACGTGCCGTCGGGCGACCGCAGGACCAACCGGACGGTGAACGATTTCTTGCCCTCTCCGGCCTGTGGACCGCGGTAGAGGTCGACGAGCGAGACCGACTCGACCAGCGCCTTACCCGCGGCCCGGATCGCCTCCACGACTCCCGCGTATGGTGTCGCCTCGTCCAGGACCACGCCCAGATCGCGGATCGCGGCCGGATAACGGGGCGGTGGCATGACCTGCGCGGGTGACACGCCTTCGAGCAGGGCTGCCACGTCGAGCTCTGCGACGAACGTCTCGGCCGGCAGCTCCCACAGATCGGCGACGCGAGGGTCGAGCTGTCCCCAGACCAAAGCCGAGCGTTCCTCCGGGCCGCGCCGCTCCGACCGACCCGGGTGAAGACCAGGCGCGCCGAGATGCGATCCGCCCACGTCTCCGACGTGAAGCTTCGCGAACGTGCCGTCGACGATCGCCTTGAGATCCCAGAGGTCATAGCGGCGCGCGGGACCGAGCCAGCTCTCGCCGTGTGCGGCTCCCGCGACCAACACCGCGGCGATCCACCGCTCCTCGGGCAGGTCGTTTTCATGTGGCAAGTACACGGGTGCGATCTCGAAGATGGCGATCCCCTCGCGGTGTCGCAGATTGCGCCGCGCGGTGTCCAGGAGACTCGCGCGCACTGTCGGTCGCGCCGCGGACTGCGTGGGCGTGGTGGGATTCTGGATCGTGAGCGGGCACGGCGCGATCCGGCTTCCGTCAGCGCTAAGCCGTTCGAGCCAAGCGGGATCGATCAGCGAATACGACACGGTCTCTTGCAGGCCCATTCCGACGAGCGCATCGCGCAGACGCTCGCGGAACTCTTCACGTGGATGCGCTTCGACGAGCGGCAGCGGTCCATCAGGCACACCTGTCGGCAGCCGGTCGTAGCCGACGATGCGCGCGACCTCTTCGATCAGATCTTCCGGGATCCCGATGTCGGTGCGCACGACGGGCGGCCGCGCCAGGAGCGACTCGCCGTCGCGCTTCACCGTGAAGCCGAGTCCGTTCAGAGCGCCGACAGCCTCGTCGGCAGTGATCTCCATGCCGAGGTGACGTGCGAACTTCGCGAGCGGGATCCGGACCTCGATCGATGCGCGCGGCTGCGGGTAACGGTCGATCGTGCCGACATGTCGAGCGCCGGCGTGTTCGCGCAGCAGCTGGACGGCTCTGGCGAGCGCAATGGGCACGAGGTCTGAGCTCAGCTGCCAGGAGAATCGTCGAGCGGCGGCGCTACCGGATGACCCGCGCAGGCCGAGCTTCGTCGCCGTGCCGCCGATGCTCTTCGGGGAGAACGACGCGCACTCGAGCGCGACGGTCGTCGTGTCCGATCGGATCTCGGAGTCCTCGCCACCCATGATCCCGGCGAGCCCGAGAACTCGCTCCTCGTCCGCGATCACGAGCGTCGCGTCGGCGAGCGTGCGGTCGACGCCGTCGAGCGTCTTCAGACGCTCTCCGGGTCGCGCTTGCCGCGCGACGAGCGTCCCGCCTTTGACTTCACGCAGGTCGTACGCGTGCAGCGGTTGACCGAGCTCCAGCATCACGTAGTTCGTGATGTCGACGACGTTCGAGATCGGCCGCATGCCCGCGGCGATAAGACGCTGCCGCATCCACTCCGGAGACGGGCCGATCCGGACGTTCTCGAGGCGCGCCGCCGCGAACCTGGGGCACGCCACCTCGTCCTCGATGCGGACGTCGAGCCCCTTCGGCGCGGTCGTGCCGAGCGGATCGCTTTTTGGCTCTCGGAGTCGCTGATGTAACAGTGCCGAGACCTC
>DATEZK010000144.1:0-5613 GCA_035255665.1 Candidatus Limnocylindria bacterium | reverse complement strand
TTCTACTGGCCGCGCTGCGCTCCGGCACGAACAACACGTTGACCGAGGCCGGCCTTCAGCGGATGCAGCTGACAGCGCTCGACCCAGCCGCTGCCCGCGCATTGCTGCAGTCTCGCGCGGCGCACGTCCTTCCGGCTACGCGGGATCGCGTCCTCGCCGCAGCCGCGGGCAATCCGCTTGCGCTCATCGAGCTGCCACTCGCGCTGGAGTCGTCGAGCGCGACGGACGCGGTGCCCGGCGAGCCGCTTCCGCTGACTGACCATCTTGAGCGCGCGTTCGCAGCGCGCGCTCAAGGACTGCCGCAGGCGACCCACAAACTCCTCCTGGTGGCGGCGGCCAACGACGGCGACGACATCGTTGAGATCGTCGCCGCGGGTCGTCAGTTCGGAGGAGAGCGACTTGGTGTCGGCGCTCTTGCGCCGGCCGAGGTCGCGGGGTTGATCGAGGTCGACAGCGCACGCGTCCGCTTCCGTCATCCATTGATGCGCTCGGCGATCTATCAGGCGGCGCCGGTCGCCGAGCGGCGTGCGGTCCATGACGCCTTAGCCAGCACGCTCGCGCTCCAACCGGATCGTCGCGCGTGGCACCGAGCCGCAGGCGTCATTGGTCCTGACGACGTCGTTGCCGAAGAGCTTGATGAGGCTGCCACGCGTGCGGAGCGTCGCGGTGCGATATCGGTTGCTGCCGTTGCGCTCGAGCGTGCCGCGGCACTGACGACCGACGACGCCAACAAGGGCGCGCGGCTACTTCGCGCAACTCTGCTCGAGTTTCAGCTCGGCCATCCTGATCAAGTCCGTCGGCTGATGGCTCTTGCCGGCGGTCTGAGCCTCCTGCCCCATGACCGATTTGAGCTCGCCGGATTCTCTGCGATGTTCGACCCGGGCCTCCCGGGCGACGCCATGCTGGTTGGTGCCATGGTGACAACAGCAGCGCAAGCCCGCGCCGCTGGGGAGAGCGACATCGGGCTGGATCTTCTGCGAATCGCGGCGGTACGCGCGTGGTGGTCCGACCCAGGCGAAGAGGCGCGCGCCGCTCTGCTCGCAGCCTCCAAGCAGCTGACGGTCCGTGATGAGGATCCTCGTCGAGCTTACGTGGTCGCGATACTTGCTCTCGCCGATCCCATCGGTCACGGCTCCGAGGTCCTACGAGCGATCGAACGCATGGCTCCGCAGTTCGCCGACGACGCGATTTCGCTGAGATACCTTTCGCAGTCCGCCCAGGTGGTGGGCGACCACCAGCGCGCGGTCCTCCTCTACTCGACCGCGATCCCTGTTCTGCGTTCTCAAGGCCGGCTCGGATTTCTCGCCTCGTCTCTCGCTCATCTGGCATGGCTTTCTATCGACCTGGGTGATTGGCGCACGGCGGCGTCGGCAGCGGAGGAAGCGGCAAGACTTGCCGAGGAAACGCATCAACCTCTATGGATCGCGGCAGCGCGAGCGGCACAAGCGCTGCTTGCTGGGCTGCGCGGAGATCCGGTGACGGCGCTCGCGCTCGCACGCGAAGCGGAACGGGTCGCGACGACTGCCCGACACGAGGGTGTTGTCGGGGACCGGGTCCTCATGTCGGAACGCAGCCTCCTCGCGGGCCTCCAACGCGCGCGCGGCATCGCGTCGTTGCTCGCTGGTCGAGTCGACGAGGCGTATGGCCACCTACGGCGCACGTTCGAAGCCCGCGATCCCGCGTATCACTACATGACGAGCTGGTCGGGTCTGGATCACCTGGCCGATGCGGCTGGCCCAAAACGCCGCGACGACGCGCGCTCGATCCTTGAGCCCTACGAGCCGCTCGCTGCGATGACCTCCGCGCCCGGGGTCCGGCTGGTCGTCGCATACGCGCGCGCTGTCTTGGCTGACGACAACCGAGCAGAGGCGCTGTTTCTCGCCGCGCTCGACGAAAACCTTGTGGGTTGGCCGCTGATGCGTGCGCGGCTACAGCTTGCTTATGGCGCATGGCTTCGGCGGCAGCGACGCGCCAGTGAATCGCGCGCGCCTCTCCGCAGTGCGCGCGACGCATTTGATGCGATAGGGGCGGCACCTTGGGCTGAGCGAGCTCGCGTCGAACTGCGCGCTTCGGGCGAAGCTAGCGAACGGGCACGGACTGACCCGTCCGATCACCTCACGCCCCAGGAGCTCCAGATCGCGCAGCTCGTGGCAGAAGGCTTGTCGAATCGGGACATTGGTCAGCGCCTCTACCTGTCACATCGCACCGTCGGCTCGCACCTCTATCGGATCTTTCCCAAGCTCGGGATCACATCGCGTGCGCAGATACGCTCAGCGATGGGACGGGCAGCTGGCGAGGGGATGCGGCTGAGCCCCGAACGCTAGGCGTCGGGGCTCAGTGCACCGAGCGAGGATCAGTTTGTAGTCGCCGAAGCCGCCTCCTCGATCAGCTTGGTGAGTCGCGCGACATAGTGGGTGAAACCTCCGGCATGGCTCGCGTCGTCAAATTCGACGACTGTCGAGCCTGCGCGCTGCGCCATCCAGCGCTGCTGTGCCGGATCTATCAGCAGATCGCTCCCCGAAACGGCGTACCAGGTTGGCAACGTGTGCCAGGCGACGGGCCCGGACGGCGCGAAAAGGATCAACGGGCTCGTCGGCTGCTGCGCCGAATTGAGCTCTTCCGCCTTCTTCGGACTCAGGTCCGCTGCGAACACGTCGCGGAACGCGCCGTTCTCGATGAAGCACAGCGACGCGAACGGCTCGCCGGTCCACGCCAGATGTGCCAGGACGGCCGACGGCTCGAACCCAGTCCCCATGGTGACGATGGAGTCGCCGGCATCGGGCACGAAGGCGGCTGTGTAGACGAGACCGAGTACGTCCGATCGACCATACGCGGCGTTCGAGGCGACGATTCCGCCGTACGAATGGGCAACGACGATCTTCATCCCGGCGATCGCGTCGAGTGCGGCGCGGACGGTCGCTACATCGCTAGCGACGCCGAACAGGTCCATCCGCGGAGTCTCGGTCTGAAAGCCTGCTTTCGTGAGCGACGCCACCGTCTGGTCCCAGGCTGACGGACCTGACCACGCGCCGTGGATCAGGACGATCGTCGGCCTTTCGGCGGCACCCGCCGCGCTGATCGCTGAAAACGAAGAGCCGACAACGGCCAGGCAGAGCAGGAATGTGATGATCCGCGTGAGCATGTAGGTCCTCCCAACGTTTTGTGACGGTGACGCTGCGCTGCCGCGAGCTCCTCCGTCTTGCGTCAGACGACTGCTTTCACGACGGTGGAAAGAACTAAGGGCTGTGGCCCTGAAGAACAGTCATCTGACTGAAGCGCCCGGGTGCGCGGGACACGCACGATGGCGCCCTCAGGCGCAACGCCTGAAGGGAGGAAGACGATGGATAACGACAACACACCAGGCACGATCGTCCTCATTCACGGGCTGTACTTGACGCCGCGCTCTTGGGAGCTGTGGATGAAGCGCTACGAGTCGCGGGGGTATCGCGTGATGGCGCCGGCATGGCCGGGGCTCGACGTGGAAGTCGAGGCGCTGCGCCGCAATCCCACTCCGATCGCAGGACAGAGCGTCGAGGAGATCCTGGCGCACTACGAGCGGATCATCCGCGGTCTGCCGATGGCGCCGATCATCATGGGTCACTCGTTTGGCGGCGCGTTCACGCAGGTGCTCCTCGATCGTGGGCTCGGAGCGGCGGGCGTCGTCCTCGAGTCTGCGACCGTCCGTGGAGTGCTCGACCTGCCGTTCTCGACGCTGAAGGCGGGCTGGCCGCTGTTGCGCAATCCACTGGCGCGTCGGAAGGCTATCGCGCTGAGCGCAGCGCAGTTCAACTACGGATTCACGAACACGTTCGCGCCCGCCGCGGCGGCGCGGACCTACGAGCGATACGCGATCCCGGGCTCGCGTAACGTGCTACTGACGGGGGCGAACGCGAACCTCAATCCGCGGTCGGCACTCAAGATCAACTTCCGCAACGACCGTCGTGCCCCGCTCCTCTTTATTGCTGGTGGCGCCGACCATGTGATCCCTGCTTCGGTGAATCGCCACAACGCGCAGAAGTACGCCGGATCCAAGGCCATCACGTCGCTGAAGGAGTACCAGGGCCGATCGCACTTCACGATGGTCCAGGACGGCTGGGAAGAGCTCGCGGACTACGCGCTGTCCTGGGCGGTTGAGAACGGCTCCACCGCGACTAACTCCGCGCAAAACGTCGGCGAGCGTCGCGTGCTCGAAGGAGCAGCGAGGTGAGAGTTGACAGCATCGTCCGCTTGCTCACATGCGGGGTCGCCGCCACGACCATCGCGTGCGGCGGTTCGCCGACCGCCGGCAGCGGCACCACGGCGGCACCAAGCGCATCGCCGACGGTGATCGCCTACCTGGATGATCGCAGCAGCCCAGAACAGCTGATCCGCTCGTACTACGACGCGATCGGACGTCGGCAGCACCTTCGCGCCTACAGCTACTGGGAAGCGAGCAACAGCCTCCCGAGCTACGACGCGTTCGCCAAGGGCTTCGCCGACACCAGCGCGGTGCACGTCGAGCTGGGCATCGTCGGTGGTGGAACTGCGGCGGGACAGCTCTATTGGAGCGTTCCCGCGGCGGTCTTCTCGACGACCAGCGGCGCGTCCCAAACGTTCGTTGGCTGCTACACGCTGCATCTTTCTCGGCCAGAGATCCAGGCCGCGCCGCCATTCCGTGGGATCGCGATCCAGGCCGCCCAGCTCACGTCCGTGTCGACGCCGGCGGCCGCGCGCAGCGGGCTCACGACCGCATGCGGAAGCGCCAATGCGACGCCACTGCCCTGGGGCGCACCGGGATCAGCGATCGACGCGACGCACTACGTCGACGACCGCAGCGGCGCTGAAGAGACGATCCGTTCTCTCTACAACGCTGTCAACCGCAAGGAGTACGCACGTGCGTACTCGTATTGGGAGCCCGGCGCGTCTGGTCTCTCGGCGTTCACGGCGTTCGCCGCGAGCTACGCGAACACCAAGTCGGTGACGCTCTTGAGCAGGGCGGGCGCGAGTGATGTCGGCGCCGGCCAGTTGTACTTCAGCGTGCCTGTGGTCCTCACCGTAGCCGGCCTCGACGGCAGCGCGACGACATTCTCGGGTTGCTACAAGCTCCACCTTGGCAGCCCGAATGCTCAGGCGACCCCGCCGTACCAGCCCCTAGGGATCCAATCCGCAAGGATCACGCAAGCCGCGGCTGGGTCGAACGCGAGCGATCTGCTCGGCTCAGCGTGCTCGTAGCCGGCCTTGCGCGATAAGCATGAGAGCGATGAGGCCGCTGACGACAAACCCCATGATGAGGACAGCCAGGGGCACACCCGTCCACGGCGCGCCCGCGGCAACGATGAGTAGCAAAGCGCCCGCGATCGCGACCGGTGTCAAGCTGCGCCAGTGGAACGGCCGTGCGTGCAGGATGGCCACGGCGATTAGATAGACGACGACAGGCACGGCGACGGTGAGTGCCGCGACCTCCGGTGCGAGATGAGCGTCTCCTTGGATCGCGTCGATGGCGACCTGGAGACCCGCACCTAGCGCGGCGACCGCGGCGAAGATCACGAAGTGGCCGTAGCTCCAGGCGATCGCGACCCTGACGGGCTGCTGCCGGTCGACCGCCGCCGATCGCTTGAAGTACAACCACCACTG
>DATEZK010000143.1:0-4747 GCA_035255665.1 Candidatus Limnocylindria bacterium | reverse complement strand
TCGAGTTCGTGCGCGACCGAGCCGAGCACGACAGCGCGCGCGGCGCGCCACTCAGGTGGAACGTCTGCCGGCGCGATGCCGCGAGCGCGCGCCTTGAGACGCAGCATCCGGCGACCCTCCACGTAGCGGAACGCGAACGTCGTCGTGACCGACGACGGCAGCGCGTGCAGAGCGATGCCGAGCTCCTTGCAGCGCTCCTCGAGCGCGGGCTTCTCGATCGGACCGACGCGCGTGACCAGCGCGGTGGCGGTGCCAAGGCGCGCCGCGGTCGCGGCGGCGTAGAGCGCGGTCCCGCCCAGGCGCCAGGTCGCTTCTCCTTCGAACTCGTCGCGCGCGACGTGACCGATCGCGAGAAAGTCGGCGCTCACATCAAACGTTGAAGAGCACGTGGATCACATCGCCGTCCTTGACCGTGTAGGTCTTGCCTTCCGTTCGCATGATCCCCTGCTTCTTCGCGTTCGCTTCAGACCCCGCCTTCAGCAGGTCCTCCCACCCGATGACCTCCGCCCGGATGAAGCCGCGCTCGAGATCGGAGTGGATCGCGCCCGCCGCCTGCTGCGCCGGCAGGCCGGCCGGGATCGTCCACGCCCGCACCTCGTCGTCCCCCACGGTGAAGAACGAGATGAGTCCGAGCAGCGCGTACGTCGCGTGGATGACGCGGTCGAGCGCGGGTTCGTGCAAGCCGAGGTCAGCGCGGAACGCGGCCGCTTCGTCGGCATCGAGCTGCGCGATCTCCGCCTCGAGCTTCGCGCACACGCCGACCACCGACATCGCGCGATGCTTCGCCGCCGCTTCGCGCATCGGCCCAAGCACGTCATCCGCAGCGGCCACATCGGCCTCATCGAGATTCGCCACCACGAGCTGCGGCAACAGCGTGAGGAAGCGATAACCGCGCACCGCCTTCTGCTCCTCCTCATCGAGACCGACATCGCGCAGCGGCGTCTCCGCATCGAGCGCGGCCATGGCTTTCTGCAGGATGGCGCGCTCGCGCTCCTTCATCTCGCGCTCGGGCCCCTTCGCCGACCGCAGCTCTGGCTCGATGCGCTCGAGGCGTCGCTCGACGACGACGTGATCCGCGAACAGCAGCTCGAGCTCGAGCGTGGCGAGGTCGCGCTTCGGATCGACGCTCGAGTTCACGTGCGGCACCGATGCATCGCGGAAGGCCCGAACGACGTGCACCAGCGCGTCCGACGTGCGCAGGTCGCCGAGCTTCTGCGCGCTGATCCCCTGTCCCGCCTGTGTCGCGTGGCCCGTCGCTCCGGTGGCGACGCGTGGCGCGAGACCGAGGTCGCGGTACGTGACCTCCGCGTATGTCGTCTTCTTCGGCTTGTAGAGCGCCGCGAGCTTGTCCACGCGCGGGTCCGGCACCTTGGCGACGCCGACGTTCGTCTCGCCCTCTGCGCCCGCGAACGCCCCGGTCGCGGCATGTCCGCCGGTGAGCAGATTGAAGAGGGTCGTCTTGCCGACATACGGCAGCCCGGTGATCGTCGAGACGAGGTTCACGCCAGCGTCGCCCCCTGCACCTCGGGCAGCTCCTCGCCGAAGATCGTCCGCGCGACCTCAGTGAAGCGCTCCACCGGCCCCGTCGCGAAGACCTGATGCTTTGGCGTCGCGCCGTCGGCGAGCAGACGATGCGACTGCAGGACCTCGCGCACCGCGAGCGCGGTCGTCGTCGCCGAGTCGACGACGCGGACGCCAGGTCCGGCGACCTTGCTGAACTCATCGCGAAGCAACGGGTAGTGCGTGCAGCCGAGGAGCAGCGTGTCGACGACCGGATTGACGACGCCTCCCTCGCTCAGCAACGGTCCGACGTATTCGCGCACGGTCTCGAGCGCTTCCGGCGTGCCGGCCTTTCCCGCTTCCACGATCGGCACGAGCTTCGGGCAGGCCTGCTGGATCACGTCACAGAGCGGGTCGAGATCGCGCACCGCGCGCACGTAGGCGCCGGACCGGACCGTACCCACCGTGGCGAGGACACCGATCGAACGCCGCGCCGACGAGGCGATGGCCGCCGCTGCCCCCGGACGGACCACGCCGATGATCGGAACCGCCGACTCGTCGCGAACGGCTTCGAGCGCCTGCGCGGTGGCGGTGTTGCACGCGAGAACGATCAGCTTGCAGTCGCGCGTCGCGAACCAGCGCATCGCCTGCCGGGTGAATGTGATGACCTCGGCCGCCGGACGCGGTCCGTACGGCATCCGCGCCTCGTCGCCCAGATAGATGGTGGACTCGCCAGCGAGCTGACGGCGTAGCTCCTTCAGCACGGTGAGGCCGCCCACGCCGGAGTCGAACACCCCGATCGGGGCGCTCGGCCCCATCGTCGTTACTTCCGTTGCTGCGTGACGAGGCCCTGGGCGAGGGCTTCCACGGCGCGGCTGACGGGCGCCTGCGGCGTCGAGATCACGAACGGCGTCTGCTTGTTGAGTGACTCGCTCACCGTTTTCCAGTCGGTCGGGATCTCGGCGATGATCGGCAGGTTGAGCGCGTGCTCCACAGCCGTCTTCGACATGCCGCCCGGCGTGTCGGACTGATTGACGACGAGCAGGATCGGCTTCCGGCCCTTGTAGCCGAGCGCCTCGAACGTGTCGATCGCCGAACGCGAATTCGCGACGGTCGCGTTCATGTACGTAACGACCATGAGGATGACGTTCGCGGTGTCCAGCACCGCGAGCGCGTCCTCGGTCAGGCGCGACGGTGTGTCGACGATGACGTAGTCGTGGCTCTCGGCCAGCATGTTCATCGCGCTGCCGATGTCGCCACCCTGCACGAGATCGACCTCTTCTGGCTTCGCCGGCGCGAGAAGCACGTGCACGCCGGACGGACCTTCCCAAAGAACCTCTGTCAGCGATGTGCGCATCGCTCCGGCGGTCGGCAGATCGATGAACGACCTCGTCGCGGGCGGGACCTGCATCGCGTGGCGCACCGCTCCGAACTGCATCACACCGTCCATGAGCGCCACGGACTTTCCCTGCCGCCGCAGCACGCACGCGAGATTCACCGCGAGTGTCGTCTTCCCCGTGCCGCCCTTCGGTGAGTAGACCGCGAGCATGATCCCGTTCTGCGGCCGTGCCGCCTTGCCGACGCCGAGTACCTCCGCGAGCTCGTTCGCGCCGCCCGGCAGAACGAAGACAGCGTCGATCGCCGCCTCGGCTTTCGCGTCAAGGGGTTTCTGCGGGACGGTGACCATGATGATCCGCGTCCCCGGCGACGCCGCGCGGATCCGTTTCGCGATGTCCATGGCGGAGACCTTGCCCTGGAGCAGTGAGTCGATCATCACGACGTCAGGCTTTTCGGTCGTGACCTGAGCGATCGCGGCTTCGGGGTCACCCTGGACGCCCGCGACCTCGATCTCCTTCTCGCGGGCCAGCATCGACTGAAGGTGCTGCGCGACCTGCGGCAGGTCTTCGATGAGAAGAACTCGTTTCATGCGCGGCGAGTCTAGTGGAGAGCGCGGCGGAGTCCCACGGCCGCCGCGACCGCCACCGCCGCGGCGAGCCCGATGAACGACAGACCGATGCGGAATGTGATGCCCTGCCAGTACCAGTCCGGATACAGCCGCAGCAGATTGCTCGTGGCTGGATCGAAAAGGAAGTTCCCCTGCGGGAAAAACACCTGGTGGAACAGGAGGAACGCCGCGTCGAATGCGACAGCGGCGACCACACCGACGACCGCAACCACGACGCCCGCCGCGGTCGCTCCGTTCCGGATCAGCCGCAACAGCGACGCGAGGCCACGAGCGCGGGCGCGCTGCATCCTCAGAGCCATCACGAACATGCCGGCGGGGATGAGGATCTTGGCGGAGTCGAAGACCCGCCGCACGTCTGCCATGTGTGAGATCTCATCGGCGGTGTAGAAGCGCCCCGGGGGCGGCGGATCCGGAATGCCACCTGTCACATATGTCGACCACAGGCGATGCTGCTGCACAAGAGGTCCGAGCTCCATCACGGCGCTGCCACCCGTCGTGTGATCGATGAACGTCGCGCTGTCAGCGTTGTTCGCACGCGCCATGTCGATGTAGGGATCGACGCCAGACCACAGGAGCGCGAGCAAGACCAAGCCGGCCATCGCGAAGCCGACGGCGAAGAGTGCGGTCTCCACTTTTCCGGGCGACGCGTTCACGCGGGCATCGCCCCGAGACCCGGACGATCCGAGAACACGAATCGACCGCGCACGACCGGGACGGCGCGAAAGGGATCGTCGACGATGAGCAGATTCCCATCGAGGTCCGCCCACTCGACCGACGGCGCGAGATGCGCCGCGGCGGCGATCGCGACACTCGTCTCGGCCGCGCGGCACCCGAGCATCACCTTCATCCCGAGATCGTGCGCGCGCGCGATCATCGCGCGCGCCTCGGCGATGCCACCGCACTTCTGCAACTTCACGTTGATGCCGTGACAGGCCCCGGACAATCGCTCGACGTCCGGGAGGCGCACAGCCGCTTCGTCGGCCACGATGGGAAGCGCGGAACGCTCGCGCACGTACCGCAGCCCGTCAATGTCGTCGGTCGGCGTGGGCTGCTCGACGAACTCGATGTCGAAGCGCGCGATGCGCTCGATCCGCGCGGGCGCCTCCGCGGGCGTCCAGGCCGCGTTGGGATCCACGCGGATCGTGCCCGCGAATCGCTCTCGGATCAGCGTCAGGATCTCCTCGTCGTCGTCGCCGTGGCCAAGCTTCACTTTCAGCACGACGAAGCCCTTCGCCGCAGCGGCTGCGGCGCGCTCGGCCATGACGCGAGGCTCCGCGATAC
>DATEZK010000142.1:0-2554 GCA_035255665.1 Candidatus Limnocylindria bacterium | reverse complement strand
GTGACGGCCATTCCGTGCGCGACGCCGATCGCGACCATCGCGCGCGCGAGCGCGCGCGCCGACGGGAGATCCTTCATGAACGCGCCGCTGCCGACCTTCACGTCGAGCACGACGGCGTGCGCCCCGGCCGCGATCTTCTTGGACATGATGCTCGACGCGATCAGTGGCAGTGTTGGCACCGTCCCCGTCGCATCGCGCAGCGCGTAGAGGAGCCCGTCCGCAGGTGCGAGCTCCTTGGTCTGCCCGCTCACGACGATGCCGATGCGCTCGAGCTGCGCAAGGAACTCCGCGGTCGTGAGATCGACGCGGTATCCCTTGAACGATTCGAGCTTGTCCAGTGTCCCGCCGGAGAATCCGAGTCCGCGTCCGCTCATCTTCGCGACCGGCAGGCCGCACGCCGCGACGAGCGGGGCGACCACGAGCGTCGTCTTGTCCCCCACTCCGCCGGTCGAATGCTTGTCGACGACGCGGCCGAAGCGCGAGAGGTCGAGGCGCTCGCCGGACGCGACCATGCTCGCGGTGAGCGCGGCGGTCTCCTTCGCGTCCATGCCGCGCCACACCACCGCCATGCAGAACGCGGACATCTGGTAGTCGGGGATCTCGCCGCGCGTGTAGCCCTGGATGAGGTGATCGATCTCCTCGGCGGTCAGCCTGCCGCCGTCGCGCTTTCGCTCGATGAGCTCGACGACGCGCACTAGGCGCCGCGTGAAGCCGGGCACGGCATCGCGCATCTCCTCGAGCGAGCGTCTGCGCACAGCGGGCCCGACCGCAAAGCGCATCGCCCAGAGACGGGCCCGCGTAGCCAGCAGCGAGCGAGAGGAATGCGCGGTGCCGTGCGCGGTGTCACAGCCGAGCGACGACACCTTTCACCACGGTCCCCAGACGCGCGCCGGCCTGGTTCGCGACCGCGAGGACCTCCTCGTGGGTCACGTGCTGGATGAGGCCCGGGATGCCCGTCGCCATGTCGGTCACGGTGGAGATCGCGAGGATACGCATGCCCATGTGGCGCGCGACGAGGACCTCGGGCACGGTGCTCATGCCGACCGCGTCCGCGCCGAAGCCGCGCAGCATCCGCAGCTCCGCGGGTGTCTCGAAGTTCGGACCCGCGACGGCGACGTACACGCCCTCCTTCAGCTTCGGGTCAACGGAGTGCGCGAGCTTGCGCAGCTCCTCCGTGTACACGCCGACCATGTCCGGAAAGCGCGGGCCGAGCGAGTCGTCGTTCGATCCGCGCAGCGGGTTCGTCGCCATGAAGTTGATGTGATCGCTCATGACCATGAGGTCGCCGTTCTGGTACGACGGGTTCAGCCCGCCGCACGCGTTCGTCAGGATGATCGTGTCGATGCCCCACGCCTTGAACACGCGCACCGGAAACGCGACGTCCTGGATGTCGTAGCCCTCGTAGTAGTGGAGGCGGCCCTTCATGACCGCGACGGGCTTTCCCTCGAGGGTGCCGACGACGAGCTCGCCGGCGTGACCCGGTGCCGTGCTCCGCTTCCAGCCGGGGATCGTGTCGTACGGGATCCGGTCCGCTTCGCCCACGTCATCCGCGAGAGCGCCGAGACCGCTGCCCAGGACGATCGCCACGATCGGCTTGTGCTTCGTCTTGGCTCGGATCGCGGCGACAGCGGCTTTGGCGTCGCTCATGTGCCTGGCTCCTTCAGGATCTTCTCGCGCAGCAGCGAAAGGAACGGGCGTGCGTGCGAGGTTCGCACGAACCTCGCGACGGTCTCGGAACGTCGCACCGCGATCCGGTCTCCGGCGGTGAGGTCGTGCTCCTCCTGGCCGTCTATCGAGATACGTGCCGGGTCCTGCACCTCGAGCTCGATGCGCTGGTCCGGATCGAACGCGACGGCGTTCCCGAACGAGAGGTGCGGCGCGATGGGCACGAGCATGATCGCCTGCGAGCTCGGCAGGATGAGCGGGCCGCCGACGGAGAAGCCGTACGCCGTGCTGCCGGTCGCGGTCGCGACGATCACGCCGTCGGCCCAGTAGACGATCAGCGGCTCGCCGTCCACGCGCACCGCGACGTGGATGGAGCGCACCGCGGTGCCGCGCGCGACGACGACATCGTTGAGCGCGAGGAAGCGCATCTCGCGTCCTTCGCGCACCAGGCGAGCGTCGAGCAGCGTCCGCTCTTCGACGGTGTGACGGCCGGCCGCAACATCCGCGATCGCCGAGTCGAGGTCGTTGATCGTGATGGTCGTGAGGAACCCGAGTCGTCCGAGGTTCACGCCCAGCAGCGGGATGCCGAGTGGCGACATGGCGCGCGCCGCGCGCAGCATCGTGCCGTCGCCTCCGAGGATGCACGCGATCGTCGCGCCCTTCGCGCCCTCGGCTTTCGTCGTGTCGAGGTGCACGTCCACGACCTCGTGTCCGGCCTTGCGCATGCGTTCGCCGGCATCGCGCGCGGCGCGTACCGCATCGGGGCGGTCAGGACGCACGCAGAGTGCGACCTTCATGCGGCGGCTCGGTCCGCGGCCGCCCGCAGATCCGCGGCAGCGAGACCCGGCTGGCCCTTCACCGCGTGAACGAAGACCTCGCGATTTCCCTC
>DATEZK010000141.1:0-4914 GCA_035255665.1 Candidatus Limnocylindria bacterium | reverse complement strand
GCGTCCTGATAGGGCGAGTCGATCCGCAGCAGACGGCCTGCCCGCGCCACCTCCGCCGCGAGGCTGCGACCGTCCAGCGGCAGGCGGATCTCGGTGAGCTCGCTCTCCTTGAGGACGCGCGACCAGAGCTCGTTCTTGCCGTGGTCGATGACGTACAGGGTGGCGCGCTCGCAGTCGAGCATCGCCTTCGCGGTGTCGACGATGCGGTCGAGTACGCGGTCGACGTTCGACTCCAGCGCGAGCTCCCGCTGGAGCTGCAGCAGTGCCTCGAGCTGCGCGGCGTCGTTCAGGTTGGCCATGCGGGCTGATGCTAAGACGGTGCCTCGGCTTTGCCCTCGGCTATCGCGCGCACCGTGTCGAGCGTGTCGATCTCGCTGACGGGCTTGTCCGGCCGCAGGCGCACGATCCGCGGGAAACGCATCGCGTAACCGGAGTCGTGACGGTCGCTCCGCTGGATCTGGTCAAAGGCCACTTCGATGACCGTATCCGGCCGCACGATGCGCGCCCGGCCCAGATCCTTCACCGTCGTCGCGAGGAAGTGCTCCGTCATCTCCGCGATCTCCTTGTCGGTGAGCCCCGAGTACGCCTTGCCGACGACGCGGAGGCGTTCGCCGTCGCTCACCGAGAACGTGTAATCGGAGAGCACGCCGTGCCGCTTGCCGTGGCCCCACTCGACGGCGGTCACGACGACGTCGAGCGTGCGCAGTGCGCGCTTGACCTTCAGCCACTCCATGCCGCGCCGGCCCGGTCGGTACGGTGAGCGCGGGTCCTTCACCATCAGCCCCTCGTTCCCGCGCTCGCGCGCGGCGAGGAACTCGCGATCCAGCGCGGCGACGAGCTCGTCGCCGGTCGCCGCCACCGTCGTCTGGCGCGCGAGGCGTAGCGGCGCGGTCAGCGGCAGCGCGCGCAGGATGTCGTGCCGCTCGGTCAGCGGGAGGTCAAGGAGCGCCCGGCCGTCCCGCTCGAGCAGGTCGAACACGACGAGCGAGGCGGGAAGGCGCTCGCGCACTTCGCCGGTGACGTCCTTTCGTCCGAGCCGAGTCTGGAACGTCGTGAAGGGCACGGCACGCTCACCATCGAAGGCGAGGACCTCTGCGTCCAGCACGAAGCTGCCGGGTATCGCCTTGATCGCGTCGAGGAGCTCCGGATACCGGCCGGTGACGCGGTCGAAGGTGCGCGAGTAGAGCTCGACGCGATCTCCGGCCTTGTGCACCTGCGCGCGCACGCCGTCGTACTTGTCCTCGACGACGTACGGCGGTGGAAAGCGTTGCGCCACCTCCGCGAGGTCGAGCACCGGCGTCGCGAGCATCATCCCGATCGGGCTGAAATGCGCGAGCGTCGGCTCGTCGAGCGTGCCGTGTTTCGCGCGCAGCGCCGCCTCGCCGATGTCTCCGGTGAGCATGTTCGCGCGGGCCACCGCCTCGCGCTCGCGCTCGAACGCGTGCGCGATCGCGTCTACGAGCAGTCCCTCGCGCAGACCGATGCGCGTCTCGCCGGAGACGATCTTCACGATGTAACGCGCCTCGCCAGCGTCCGCGCGACGGAGCAGCGCGCGCACCAGCTCGCGCTTGTTGTTCGTGCCGCGGACCGCGGCGATGCCGTCGAACGACGCCGCGACATCGGCGAGTGTCAGCGGGTCGCCTTCGCCCGGCGTGTCGCCGATGAGCTCGTGCGCGACGTCGCCGAGATCTGCGTGCCGCTGATAGCTCGCGGCCATGTCGTCGCCGCGCTTCTCCGAGCGCTCCAGGAGCACGTCGGAGAGCGCGCTCCAGCCGACGGAGAGCACTCGCTCGTCCTTGCGCGGGAACGGCGCGCCCGCGAACAGCCGGCCGGCGATGATCAGGTCGTCGTCCTCGAGCCGCGCCAGATATGCGCCAAGTAGCCGGTTCTTCTCGAGCTTCTTCGTCGTCGCGCGCACGGCGTCCGCCGTCGCGACCCACTCCGCGAAGGGGCCGCTCATAATCCGGGCGGACAGAAGGAGGTCGCCATGGGGATCATCGAGCTGATCATCGTCGTCCTCGTGCTGCTCTGGCTCTTCGGCTACTTCGGCCGCGGCAGACTGGGGGCGGGCTCGCCTCTTAGCGGCAACGCGATCCACACACTGCTTGTCATTGTCGTCATCCTCGTCATATTGCGATTGCTCCGCATCATCTGACGCGCGGCGGGTGCCCGCCGGCACCGCTCGTTAGAGTCGGGCGGTGCAGCGGGCGCCCAAAGAAGATCGCATCCACCGCGTGCCGTACGGGCACGAAGAGCTGGAGTTCATGCTTCAGCCCTGGTTCGACGTCGACGTCGTCCGTTCCGGCACGGCCACGCCCATCGCCGATCTGCCGGGCGCGACGCTCGAGGCGCTTCGGCGACCGAGCGGTTCTCCGGCGCTCGCGCAGCTCGCGCGCGAGGCGGTCGCCGCGCGGCCGGACGCTACAGCCGTCATCGCCGTCACCGACCTGACCCGCGCAAGCCCTGATGACGTTCTCGTCCCGCCGCTGCTCGACGAGCTGAACGCCGGCGGTATCGCCGATGAGCGCATCACGGTGATCGTTGCCATCGGACTGCACCGCGCGACGACGGAGGCGGAGAAGCGCGAGAAGCTCGGCGCGGTCGTCGACCGCGTGCGGGTCGTCGACTCCAACGGCCGCGACCCGAGCCAATGGGCCGACCTCGGACCCATACCCCCGTACGGCGTGCCGGGCTCCACGCAGAAGATCGTGAAGGACGCGGATCTGGTGATCGCGACGGGCATCGTGGAGCCGCATCAGTACGCCGGGTACTCCGGCGGCCGCAAGACCGTCGCGATCGGCTGTTGCGGCGAGCCCGTCATCACCGCCACCCATGGCATGCGCTTCCTCGAGGACCCTGGCGTGCGTCTCGCCAAGATCGAGGGCAACCCGTTCCACCAGACCATCGTCGAGATCGCGCGCCGCGCCGGCCTGCGCTTCTGCCTCAACGTCGTGACCGACGACCAGGAACGCGTCGTGGCCGTCGCCGCGGGCGCTCCAGATGATGTCCTGAGCGAGCTCGTCGCCGTCGCCGCGCGTCTCTACACGCGGCCGATCGCGAAGCAGTACGACATCGTCATAGCGGGCGTGGGGAAACCCAAGGACAGCAGTCTCTATCAGGCCTCGCGCGCGGCGACGTATCTGCGCTTCGCGCCGACGCCCGTGGTGCGCGAGGGCGGGGCGATCATCATCGCCGCGCAGCTGGAGGAGGGCGCCGGCGAAGGAGCGGGGGAGCAGCGTTTCCTCGCCGCGCTCGAGCGTGCGGAGTCTCCCGCGGCCGTCGTCGATGCGGCACGACAACACTTCGAAGGTGGCGAGCAACGCGCGGTCATGGTCGCGCTCACGCTGCAGCACTGCCTGGTGATCATCGCGGCGTCCGAGGCGCCGGAGGTCGTGCGACTCGCGAAGCTCCGCGCCGCCGTCGACGTGGAGGAAGCGCTCGACATCGCGTACGAGCACATCGGCCGTCCGACGCGCGCAAGCGTGCTGCTCGTTCCGCACGCGCTGCACACGCTGCCGGTCGTGCAGCCTCCCGTTTCGGCCTGACGACCATGGCCATCGACCGCGAAGCCACCGCGCGTCGCCGCCGGTCCCTGACCCGCGAGGAGCTCGAACGGCTGCGCGAACGGATCGATCCCAGCGCCGCGCGCATTGACGCGCGTCCCCTCGTCGGCGGTCTCGACACCGCGACGTACCGGGTGACGCTCGGGCGCGGCGCCGCGACGAACGACGTCGTCGTGCGCATCTACCGCGAGTACGAACACGACGCGGCGGAGGCCGTGCGCCGCGAGTTCGCCGCGCTCACCGCCGTGTCGGCCGCCACCGTGCTCGCACCGAAGCCGATCCTCGCGGACGTGAGCGGAGAGATCATCGGAGACCCGCTCATCGTGATGTCCTTCTTTCTCGGCGCGCCGCTTCCGCCGAGCGCGGACGCGGACGATTGGGTGCATCAGATGGCGGACGGGCTCATCGCGGTCCATGAGACCCCACTGACCATGTTGCCCTCGGAGTTCCGTCGCGGAGAGGCGCCGGCCGAGCGCGTCGCGCGGATCGTGAGCAAACCACCAGAGAGCTCCGACGCGCTCTGGGACAAGGTCGCGTCGGCGCTGCCGCGCGCTGCCGAGGGACTGATCACGAATGCGCCGACGCTCATCCACGGCGACTACTGGTTCGGGAACACGATCTGGCTGGACGGCCGCCTCACCGGGATCATCGATTGGGATGGCGCGAGGATCGCCGACCCCGCGCTCGATGTCTCCATCGCGCGCAACGACATCGTCGTCTTCAGCGGGCCGCCCATGGCCGAACTCTTCCTCGAGCGGTACGAGCGGGCGCGCGGTCCGCTCGCGGGGCTGGTGTTCTGGGACCTCGTCGCGTGCCTCGGGCCCATCAAGTGGCTCGCGCACTGGGTCGAGGGGTACCAGGAGCTGGGCGTCGATCTGCCTCTCCCCGATGCTCGGGTGCGACTGGAGGCGTGGGTCGAGGATCTGCTGGCTCGGCTGGATCACGTCGCATGAGTGACTGCATCGCGTGACCTGGCACGCGACTCGCTAGAGTCCCGCCGTGGGCTGTTGTCTTATGGGCTGTCTGCGCCTCGTGTTCTTCCAACTCTGGAAGGTGATCCTCGCGGCGATCATCGCCCTGATCTTCACGCGTGTCGATTCATACGTCGATCGCCGCTACCCCGATAGCACCGCGGGCAAGGCGTGGAGGACGTACCGCAGCCGGGGGAAGAAGAAGCCGCCGCTGTGAGCGCTCGCTGAACGAGGGCTACGCGCGGAATCCCGCCGGGCTGCGCCTCTATTACCGCATCCTGGGCGACGGTGGTCCCACGCTCGTCACCGCGGGCGCGTGCTTTCTGCGTGAAGACCTCGAGCCTCTCGCATCCGGCCGCCGCTTGGTCTTCTTCGATCGC
>DATEZK010000140.1:0-4315 GCA_035255665.1 Candidatus Limnocylindria bacterium | reverse complement strand
ATCACGCTCGCCGGAATGACGACGGAGATGGGCGCCAAAGCGGGCATCGTCGTGGGGACGCCCGACGCGCCGGAGTGGCTGCGTCCGGACCCCGGCGCGCGGTACCTGCGTGAGGTGACGATCGACCTCACGACGCTCGAGCCGCAGATCGCGGTGCCGCCGCGCGTCGACCAGGTCGTCGACGTCTCGGCCGCGATCGGCCAGCCCGTGGACATCGTCTTCCTCGGGTCGTGCACCAACGGCCGGCTCGTCGACATGCAGCAGGCCGCCAGCGTTCTGCGCGGCCGGCGTATCGCGCCGCACGTCCGCCTGGAGGTCGTTCCCTCGTCGCGCCGGCAGTACGACCTCGCGATGCAGGACGGCACGATGCAGACGCTCTCGGCGGCCGGCGCCGTCATCGGCTCATCCGGCTGCGGCCCGTGCCTCGGGCGCACCGGCGGCGTGCTCGCCGCGCAGGAGATCTGCCTCTCGACCGCGAATCGCAACTACAAGGGACGCATGGGATCGCCCGACGCCTCGATCTACATCGGCTCGCCGTACGTTGCCGCCGTCGCCGCACTGACCGGCGTCATCGACGATCCGCGTCCCTACCTCGAGGCGACCGACGAAGAGCTCGACGCTCTCGTCGCGCGCCGACGCGGCGAGCGGCCCGAGCGTGGTGCGGCTTCGTCTAGATCCGGCGACCGCTCGCGCGAGCTCGTGATGGCCAGCGCGCGCAGCGGACCCGCGATGGAGATCGACGACTGATGCCGCGCGCGTGGGTCTTCGGCGACGACCTCGACACCGACCAGATGGTGCCCGGCCGCTACGCGCCGTTCATGGTCGGCCAGGACAAGTTCCACACCTACGCGTTCTGCGACGCGCGTCCAGGTTTCGCCAACGAGGTGCGTCCCGGAGACATCCTGGTCGGCGGCGAGAACTTCGGCTGCGGGTCCTCGCGCGAGTACGCGGTGGCGGCGCTGAAGAAGCTCGGCATCGGCGCCGTCGTCGCGAAGAGCTTCGCACGCATCTTCTTCCGCAATTGCATCAATCTCGGCATCCCGGCCATCGAGTCCGCGGATGCCGTGGAGATCGTGCGCGACGGTGACGACGTCACCCTCGACGTCGCGGCGGGCGTGTTGCGCGCACCACGCGGCGCGGCGGCGGTGCGGCCGCTCGCGTCGTTCGCGCAGGAGATCCTGTCGGCCGGCGGCGTCGTCGCCTATCTCCGCGAGCACGGAGATTTCCCACGGGTCTGATGGACGAGCCGATCGAGCTCGTCGAACTATCGCCGCGACGCGCGCTGACGGTCCGCCGGATGATGCCGCAGAGCGGGCTCGGCGCTTTCTTCTCAGAGCTGTTCCCTAGGCTGCGGACCGCGATCGTCTCGCAGGGCGCGACCCCATCCGGTCCACCGTTCGCCCGTTACTACAACAGCGATCCCGCCGCCTTCGATACCGAAGCGGGGTACCCGTTCACTGGAACGGTGACCGCTGCGACCGGCACGCGCGTCACGACGCTGCCCGGAGGCCGCGCGGCGAAGACCGTCCACATCGGTCCATACGAGACGCTCTCAAAGGAGTACATGCGCATCGGCGCGTGGCTCGACGAGCACGGTCTGCGCGGCGCCGAGGGACCCTGGGAGTCTTATGTCGACGATGCGGCGACGACGCCGCACGACAAGCTGCGCACTGAGGTGTTCTGGCCGCTGAAGCGCTAGAGATCGATCGCGACGGGAAGCGCGTTCCGCGCCCACGAGCTAAGTCGTTTGCCCGGTTGCCAGCTCATGTACTTCTCGTCGAGCAGTTGCCGTGCGAGTGCGTCTTCGTCCGGAGCTTTGACCTCGCGGGCCTTCGCGTCCACGGTCCGACTCCCGATCCGCACGCGAACGGCGCGCGTTTTCCGCAGGTTGCGCACCCAGTCCGCGGAGTCTCCACCACCAGATAGGAGGTAGAGCGTTCCGTCGTGGAGCGCGAACCAGATCTCGATCGTGTGATGCTTCCCGGTCCGTCGACCGGTCGTCGTCAGGTACGCGAAATCCTCGTGCCCCAGGCGCTCGAACGGTGCCACATATCGAGCCTATGACCTAGCGGCGCGCGGGGATCTGCGTCTCGAGGAAGCCGAGCATTCGTTGCTGGTATTCAACAGGGTGGTGGTTGTACGCCCTGGCGTGCGGGCAGGGTTGCACGAGCCATAGGTCGCTGGCGGCATTCGTACTCGCGGCGCGAAGCGCATTCACGTGACGGAGCGAGATGAGCTCGTCGGCGATGCAGTGTATGAACAGGATCGCGCGCTCGGGGTGGCTGCGGACGACGTCGACCGGCCGGACCGCATCGCCGTCGATACCGAAAGCGATGCGGGTCATGAGGAAGACCCCGGGAGTGAACCATGCCGGCACACCTGCGGTCCGTTCGAGGTTCTCCTCGACGAGCTCGCGCGCGCTCGCGTAGGCCGAGTCCGCGACCACGGCGCCCACGCGGGGATGAACGAGAAGCTCCTGCAGCGCGGTGCCCGCCCCCATGGAGATGCCGATGAGCGCGATGCGCTCCTCCGCGAAGCCGCGGGCAAGGAGGAACTCGATCGCCGCAGCCACATCGCGGCGCTCCAGGTGCCCGAGAGAGAACCGATCGCCTTCGCTGTTGCCGTGGCCACGCATGTCGAACAGGACCACGCTGTAACCCGCGGCCATCAAGAAGTCCGTGATGCGCTCGGACTTGTCTCCGCCCTCGAGGCGGTTGCTGTCCTTTCCATGGACGATCACCGCGGCGCGGTCGCCTGGCGCAGGGAAATACCAGCCGCGGAGAGTCAGGCCGTCGCTCGTTCGCAGCGTGATGTCCTCGAAGGTGGCCGCCGCGACGACCGGAGCGCGATCGACGGGGTGGCGGACGGCATGGGTGAACCGCTCGGCGACGGCGAAGGAGACGGCGAGGTAACCGAGCAGCGCGACCCCCGACACGGCCACAACGGCGCGAGCGATCGTGCGGCCGAGCGAGCGGACGCGCGTCGCGGGGACTGCGATCGCGGAGCTCACGCCGGGAAGGCTATCGCCCCGCATGGCTGGGATAACGTGTCCTGCCCCACGAAATGACGGTCAGCTCCGTATGTGTCGAGCGAGGAACGCGCGGGTCCTTTCCCACGCCAGCGCGCTCGCGGCCTTGTCGTACTCCGGCCGCGACGGCTCATCGAACCAGTGCTTGGTGCCGGGGTAGATATGGAACCGCGTGTCGGTGCCGCTCTCTTTGACTGCCTTCTCCGCGGCTCGCACGTCGTCCAGCGCCTCGAACTCGTCGTTCTCCGCGAAGTGTCCGAGGACCGGTGGAAGGGTCTTGCCCGCCTCGATCTCGCCGTACCCGTAGTAGCTCACGAGACCGCGGATCCGGTCGGGGTGCGCCTGCGCGAGCTGCCAGCTGAACCACACGCCCATGCTCCACGCGAGCACCGCGACACGGTCTGCCTGTAGCTTTTCGAACGCTGCCTCTATCTCCGCCATCGCGCCCTGCCAGTTCTTGCTGACCTCGCCGCTGAGGGACTTCGCCTCTTCGATAGTCGTCGCGACACGGCCGTGGAACAGGTCGGGCGTCGCGACCTCGTAGCTCTCGCCGCGCAGCCGCTCGGCGGAGGCGCGCACGTCGTCGTTGAGTCCCCACCAAGGATGGAGGACCAGGACGCCGGGGCTCATTTGGCGAGATTCTCGCGACACCATTCACTGACCTCCTGCGCCATCTTGTCGCGCGGCCCCGCAGGCGCGTAATCGTGGTCGCCGCCCTCGATGATCACTGTGCGGTGCGACACGCGAGCCTGCGACAGCACGGCAGCGTACCGCTCCGCGTTCGTGAGCGGCACCTGCGTGTCCCGGCTGCCCCAGATGAGAAGGACGCGGGCACGCGTCCGCGTGATCTCCGCGATGGGCTTGAATTTCTCGTCGTCGCCAAAGCGCGCAGGTGCGGCGGCGAGGACCGCAACGCGGATGCGCGAGTCACGACCCGCGACGAGCGCCGCGACCGCGCCACCGAAGGAGAAGCCGACGACGCCCATCGCCTCGGGGATGTCCGGATGCGCCTTCAAGAGACGGATCGCGCCGCTCGCATCGGCGAGACCGCTCGCGAGCGTCATGCGCGGCGGCTCGTGATCGCGGTATGCGAACCGTAGCGCGGCCACGCCGGCCGTTGCGAGCGCCTCGCATGCGGCAATGATGTGCGGCTGATCGGGGTGTCCACCGAACCCGTGAAGCACGGCGACGCCGCCGATCGCGCGCGTGTCCGGCAGATGCAGGACCCCCTCGAGCTCTCCTCCGGGCACAACGAAGGAGACACGCTGGAGGGTCACTCCGTGGCGG
>DATEZK010000139.1:0-6428 GCA_035255665.1 Candidatus Limnocylindria bacterium | reverse complement strand
CTGAACGTCGTTCGCGCTGTGCTCGTAGGCTGTTTTTAGAATGTGCGACGGAAGTGCGGCGGCGGGTCGTCATCGGCCGCCGCAGGCGTCCCGATGACGGCGAGCAAGAGAAGCGCGAGCACGAGTGTTCGGCGCATGCGGCGACGTTAGAGGGCCGGGCGCCTCGCGTCTGTCCCTCGCGTGTCACACGTTCGTGCGACGAAGCGGTACACGAAAGAGGTACCTCGTTCAGGCGAAGCGGACGAGGTAGGTCCCGATCTCGTATGGCGCGAGCCGGACGGCGACGACGCCACCTTCAACATCGGGCGGCGTCGCGGTGCGCACGACGTCGAGCCCGGTGTTGCCAAGAGCGAGATCGCCTTCGCGCAGATCGACCGCGCGTGCCTCGAGCACAGGCCGCGCGAAGCGCAGCGTCGCGGACGCCGGCTCCCGCAAGGGATTGAAGAGGCGAGCGACGATCGCGCCGTCCGGGCCGGCACGCAGAGCCGACGGCTGGACTCCAACGTCGCCTTCGACGGAATAGAGGGAGCGATGGACCGCGTCGCCCTGGCCGCTCCACGCGGGCGACAGCCACTCGCGGATCTCGCGGGCGGCGTGCGGCAGCGTCATGTCAGCGCCCAGTGGCACGACGCAGAAGCGGTATTCACGCACGCCGATGCACTGCGCGCTCGGCGTCACCAGGGCCGGCCCCGCGTGGCCCTTGCGCTCCGGGAGGTCTCCGCGCGAAAGCCATCCGACGGCGCGGAGCAGCGTGATCGCGATCGTCCGCCCATCGTGAAGCACCGCGTACTCGCGCAGGCCATCGACGCCGACGGCCAGACCGCGCGTCGCCCCTTCGACGGCGACGAGGTCGTGCAACGCGCGCTCGGCCGTTGGTTGCTCGATCCACCCCGGTCGCGGCGCGACGCGCGTGTCGCGATCGAGCCACGCGAAGGCCGCGCCCGCGCGGTGGGTCAGCGAGCGCGTGCCGGTTTCGCAGAGAACGCGCAGCCGGTGGTCGCGCGCCTGGTTATCGACGACCAGTCGAACGTCGACACGTCGTGCCCCGGCGTCGAGCGATATCTCGGCGCGCACCGCGCACGGGGCGAGGTCGGGCGCGCGCGCGAGCCGGTCCTCGCGCAGACCGGACGGGAGGCGCAGCTCGAACTCGACCGTCACCGTCGCGCGGTCACCGTTGACCGCGACGCGTCGCGTCCCGGCCAGGTCGCGCGAGCCGAGCGTCGGACCCGCATATGAATAGGTGTACTCATCACCCCGGTCCCCTTCGTCCAGCAGCGCTCCGTGCGGACCGGAACGCTCGCCGCTCCTCCGGTCAAGGACGTGGAACGAGCCGTCCGGCGCGACCTCGACCCGCAGCGCTTCGTTCTCGATGATCCCGTCCTCCGGCGACGACACGCCGGCACCATCGACGCGGCGCGCGGGAGCGGTACCGAAGGCGGCGCAGCGCACGCGCGTCGGCCGTCCGTCGAGTGAAACGACCGCGTCACGGTCCCAGGGCACGGCACTCCACACGATCGGCGCACTACCTGACCCGCCCAGCTGGCCGCCGAGGCGCGCGGCGAGGGCCTCGCCGTCGCGGCGCACGCGGGCGAAGCGCGGGGCCATGTCGACGTCGTGCACGTCGTCGATCGAGCAGCCGCAGATCGAGTCGTGCGGATGGTTCTGCAGCAGCGTGCGCCAGAGCGACCGCACCTCGTCCCGCGCCGCGCCTCCTGCGAGCGCGTCGAGCGGCTCACACCGCTCGAGCAGGAGGCGCTCGCAGGCCGCGTTCTCCTGCTTGATCCACACACGCGCGGAGTTCACGGCGCGGAGGATCGGCCGGTAACGGCCGCGCACCATCTCTCCGACCACCAGGCCGCGTGGCTGGGTCATGTTCGCCTCGTACTCCTCGAGGCTCGTGATGCGCGCGTCGACGTTGGGCAGCAGCTCGTCCCACGCCCTCACGGCTTCTGGCAAACGCGCGTACGCATCAACGTGATCGTCACCGACCATGAAGAGAAGCGAGGTGCCGTTCGCGTACGCGGTCGTGACATCGAGCATGCGCCCGAGCCGGCTTCGCACCCGCGCGCGAAGCGCCTGCGGCGTCTCGGCGGTATCGCCGACGAGCTGGAGCCCGCCGGAGTAGTGGTCCACGAGATGCGTGGCGAGGACGCTGTCGCCGGATGGTCCCTGCCAGCGGAACTCGGCGCCGACGCGCTCACCTTCGTCGCCGACCCCGCGCGAGAAGACGTACGAGCTGTAGCCGAAACCGCGAAGCAGCTGCGGTGTCTGCGCCGGATGGCCAAAGGGATCCGCCACATAACCGACGCGCATCGCGCGTCCGAATGATGCGGAGACGCGCAGCCCCTCCTGGAAGTTCCGAACGAGCGACTCGCCGGATACCAGGAGGTTGTCAGCGAGTACGTACCACGGACCGATGAAGAGGCGCTCCGCGCGCACGAGCGCTTCGATGCGCGATCGGTCGCCAGGCTTCTTCTCGAGATAGTCCTCGGCCCAGATGGTGTGGCCGTCGAAGGTGAACGATCTGAACTCGCTGTCGCGCTCGAGCAGGTCGAGCAGCTTCGACACCATCGGCACGAGCCGGGCGCGGTATCCCTCGAAGCGCTCGTACCACTCGCGGTCCCAGTGCGTGTGCGGCACGACGAACGCGCGCCAGCGCATCCGGCGCCGCAGCACGGCGACCGCGAGCGGCGCGGTGAGCCCGGAGATGGTGCCGATGAGAGCGCCGGCGATCACGTCGGTCGGGTAATGCACGCCGACGGCGACGCGTTCGAAGGCGACCGCGATCGCGAACAGCAGCGCCGGTAGGCGCCAGGCAGGCGCGACGTGACCCAGGGCCACCGCGGCGCCGAACGCGAATGCGGCGTCGCCGGACGGGAACGAGAACGTCGTTGGCTCGGTGATGAGGGTCGGCGGAAGATCCAGCACGACGGTGAACGGACGCGGCCGCCGAACGACCAGCTTGAGCAGCTCTGCGACGAGCCATGCGTCCACCAGACCGACGATGACCGTGAGCGCACTCCACAGTCCGCGCCGGCCCCAGCCCCGCGCGCGAGCGACAAGCACGCTGGCGATCCACCAGACCAGTCCGTTCCAGTTGATGTACGCCACGGCGATCGCGAAAGCGGCGAGCAGTCCGTTGTTGGCGACCGCGGTCACGATCGCGGTGAAGAGCTGCGTGTCGAACGCGCTGAGACCTTCCATCAGCGACGGCGCACGTGCCGCCAGATGAAGAGACCGACTCCCAGAAGGATCACGGCAGCGATCAGGTAGTCGAGCCCTCTGAGGTTGTGCTTGAGCTCGAGCCAGTGATCGCCGAGCTGCATCCCGCCCCAGACCAGGAGCATCACCCAGGGGATCGCGCCAAGGATCGAGAACAGCGTGAAGCGCCAGAGCGGCATGCGCGCGATGCCCGCCGGCACGGAGATGAACGTGCGGACGATCGGGAGCATGCGCGAGAAGAACACGGTCGCCTCGCCGTATCGGGCGAACCAGCGGTCCGCCAGCTCGAGATCGTGCGCGCTGATCAGCACGTACTTCCCGTAGCGCTCGACCAGCGGCCGACCGCCGTATGCTCCGATCGCGTAGCTGGCCAGCGAACCGAGCGTGTTCCCAACGACCCCGGCGACGACCGCGCCCCAGTAGCTCCACGGAGACGACGTGAGCGGCTCGGTCAGACCCTTCGAGACGCTCCAGCCGGCGAAAGGCAGGATGAGCTCCGACGGCAGCGGGATCGCGGCGCTCTCGATGGCCATCGCGATGACGACCCCGACATAACCGAAGCGCTCGTAGAGCGCTTCGAGGAAGGGTATGACGATGGCATCGATCGCTTCGAGCACGCCGGTATGATGGCGTCACGGCGGGAAGGGTGCGTGAGCTCAAATGGAGGGACGCATGCCTGACCAACACCTGACGCTCGACGACCGCCTCGCGAGTAGCCTCACCAAGATCGGCTCGGCCGATGTCGTCGTGGGTATTCCCAGCTTCCGCAACGCGGCGACGATCGGCTACGTCGCGACCACCGCGGCGAAGGGGCTGCGCGAGCATTTTCCCGGCGCCCGCGTCGCGATCGTGAACGCGGACGGCGGCTCTGAGGACGGGACGCCGGAACGCGTCGTCGAGGGCGCCTCGGACGTGCCCGTGGCCGTGGGTCGTTACATCGGACCGCCGGGCAAGGGCTCCGCGTTCCGCGCGATCTTCACCGCGGTCGGAATCCTCGGCGCGCGTGCGTGCGCCGTCGTCGACAGCGACCTGCGCAGCATCACACCCGAGTGGATCGGACGCCTCCTCACCCCGATCACCAAGGGCGAGGCCGACTACATCACTCCTCTTTATGCGAGGCACAAGCACGACGGCACGATCACGAACTCGGTCGCGTACCCGCTGACCCGCGCGCTGTACGGCCTGCGGATCCGCCAGCCGATCGGCGGCGAGTTCGGCTTCCGCGCAGATCTCGCGACCGCGTTCCTCGAGCAGCAGGTCTGGGACACCGACGTCGCGCGCTTCGGCATCGACATCTTCATGACCACGACCGCGATCACGCGGAGCGCGAAGGTCGCACAGGCCTTCCTCGGGGCAAAGGTGCACGATCCGAAAGACCCCGCGGCGGACCTCGGCCCGATGTTCACGCAGGTCGTCGGGACACTGTTCCGGATGGCGTCCGAGAACGAGGCCGCGTGGTCGAAAGTGCGGGGATCGAAGGACGTGCCGGTGATCGGCGATCCGATGCCGGTCGAGCCCGAGGCGGTGCCCGCGGACCCCGCGCGCCTGCGCGAGAAATACGTCGCGGGCAAGGGCGCGCATGAGAGCGCCTGGCGCGAGATCCTCTCCGCGCCGGTGCCAGACACGATCGACGCGAAGGCGTGGGCGCGGATCGTGTTCGACCACCTCGCGGCCGCCCTGCGACGACCGGCGGCGGGCGAACAGATCGCGCGCTCGCTGCTGCCGCTGTACCAGCTTCGGACCGCCTCGTTCATCGAGGAGGTGCGCGAGATGACCACGACACAGTCCGAGACCGTCATCGAGGACGGCGCGCGCGTCATGGAAGAGGAGAAGCGTCTCTTCCTCGACCGGCGCAGCCAGGACAGAGCTCGGAGCGCGTCCACCGCGTGAGCGTTTCGCTCAAAGAGGACGGCATCGTCCTCATCACCGAGAACGACGGCTCGCTCATGCTCGGTAGCGCGAGCCCGCTGGGGCTCTACTACCACGACACGCAGTTCCTCTCCGGGTACGCGCTCCGCGTCAACGGGACGCCACCGATCCTGCTGTCGGCCAACACCGAGCAGAACTACGTCGCGACGTTCCAGCTCATGCGCTCTGAGGGCGCGACCCTCGGCACCGCGCGTCACGCCGCCGAGGCGCTCTCGATCCGGCGCACGCGTTTTCTCGCGGACGGTCTCCGCGAGCGCATCGGTGTCCTGAACGCGAACCCGCAGCCGGTGAAGGTCTCGCTCGAGCTCGAGTTCGAGGCGTCGTTCCGCGACATGTTCGCGGTGCGCGGCCGCCGCGCCGACGCCACAACGCCGCACGAGATCAAGCGCGGCGCGCGCGAGGGCGGCATCGTCTTCGAGCGCGTCGGCCGCGACGCGGTCCGGCGGACCACGGACATCACGATGCGCCCCGCTCCCGACCGCATCGAGGGCAACGTGTTCCACATCGAGCGCGAGCTGCCGCCGCAGGGTGTCCTGACGATCGAGCTCGCGGTGATCCCGCGCGAGGACGGCGCCGGCGCCGCACCCTCGCCCGACCGCTTCGACGACGCGATCGACGCGCTGAACGCGCGCTATCGACGTTTCCTTCGCGGCTGCGCGCGCTACACGACGAGCTCGGAGACTCTCGACGAGGGCCTGATCACGCGCAGCGCGCTCGACCTGCGCGCGCTCATGGAGTTCCACGACAGCGGACCCTTCCCCACCGCGGGCATCCCCTGGTACGCCGTGCCGTTCGGACGCGACGGCCTCATCTGCGCATACCAGACGCTCGGCTGGAACCCGGACATCGCGCGGGGGACGCTGCGGCTCCTCGCGAAGTACCAGGGACAGAAGGTCGACGACTTCTCGGAGGAGGAGCCGGGGAAGATCTTCCACGAGCTCCGGCGTGGCGAGCTCGCGCGTCTCGGCGAGATACCGCACCGTCCGTATTACGGATCCGTCGACGCGACGCCGCTGTTCGCGCTCCTCGTGGCCGAGACGATCAAGTGGACCGCCGACCGCGAGCTCTGGCGCGAGCTGCTTCCCGCGGCGGAGCGCGCGCTCACCTGGTGCGACACCTACGGCGACGCCGACCGCGACGGGTACGTCGAGTACGGCCCGAGGGCCTCTGACCTGAAGAGCCAGGGGTGGAAGGACTCGCTGCAGTCGCTGTCCGAGCCCGACGGCACGTTCTCGAAGCTGCCGGCCGCTCTGGTCGAGGTCCAGGCGTATCTCTAC
>DATEZK010000138.1:0-2167 GCA_035255665.1 Candidatus Limnocylindria bacterium | reverse complement strand
GAACTCCGCAAGTGGCCCGGCCGGCAGGGGAGGTTGGTACGCGGAGCTGCTGTTCCCGATCGGATGGATCTTGCTTGGATCGAGCGCGTGGTCGTGGCGCGGCGCGGCCGCGAGCTACGCCGTGGCGGGGTTCTGGGCGCTCTTCCTCACAGCGGCGCCCGAGGGTGTCATGTACTTCGACGGACCGCTGCGCGACGCCGATCAGCTGTTCCACAACGTCCTGCTACCGGTCGCGTTCTGGCCGTACGTCACGTTTGGAATGCTCGGGGTGTTCGGACAGCGGTTCGTGTAACGCGGGATGCTCTCAGTCCTCGTCAGCTCCGACCGACGATGATCGGGAGGCTGGGGTCGTTGCCCCATTCCTCCCAGCTGCCGTCGTAAGTGCGGACGTCGTCATGGCCGAGGGCGGTGAGCACCAGATGCGTGAACGCCGCGCGCACGCCGGCCTGGCAGTACGTGACCGCGGAGGTCTCCGCGCCGAAGCCCGCGTTCGCGTACATCTCCTCTAGCTCGTCGGCATCCTTGAGCGTCCAGTCGTCGTGCAGCGCGTCCTTCCACAGCACGTTCACCGCGCCGGGGATGTGACCGCCGCGCGCCGCGCGCTTCTCCTCGCCCGTGAATTCGCTGTCGCGGCGCACGTCCAGGAGCCACGGGTCGCCGGTCTTCACCGCCTCGTGCACCTCTTCCTTCGTCGCGATCACGCCCTCGCGCGGATGCGGAACGAAGCGCGCCGGTTTCGCCGTCGCATCGCCCTTCTCCACCGGACGACCTTCGGCGATCCACTTCTGGATGCCGCCTTCCATCACCGCCATCTTGTCGTGCCCGTAGCGGCGCAGCGCGAGCCAGAGTCGCGCCGCGTGGTGGCCACCCTCGGCGTCATAGCCGACGACCATCGTGTCGTTGCCGATGCCGAGGCGAGCCATGGTCTTCGCGAACTCCTCCGGTCCTTGCAGCATCCAGCGCGGATGGCCGGATGCGGGCGGCGGCGCAGACAGGTCCTTCGACCAGTCGCAGTGGACCGCGCCCGGAAGATGCCCGGCGAGATAGTCCGCCTGCGCATCCTTGTCGAACGAGAAGCGGCAATCCACGACGCGTACGCTGGGATCAGTGAGGCGCTCGGCCGTGCGCTCGGTCGACCAAAAGAGGTCTGGACGCGCGAAGGGGGCCACCCCCAGACTTTACGTGGCTTTGCGAGCTCTCGTCGTCCTTCTGCTCGCGGTCGCGTGCTCGGCGCCGCCTTCGGTCGCGCCCGCGAGCCCAGCGGCATCGCCGTCCGTCGCGGCACCGGCCGTCACGCGCACCGGCGCTCCGACGCCCACACCAGGCCCCGTGGTGCCAACGCCTCCTAGGGACGATGCGACGCCGCGCAGCTTCACACGGCTCGCGCTCGACAGCGGGCAGCACGATGGCACGACACACACGAGCCAGGGGATAACGCTGGGCCCCACGCCGGCAAGAGGCAGCTATACCGACCCGCACAGCGGACGCACGATCGCGGATGAGCGGGGGACATGGACCTCGTCGTTGATCACCCCAGCGTTCGAGTTCGAAGACCTCATCGCATCGTGGAACGGCACGACGCCTCCCGGTACGTGGATCGACGTACAGATGCGAGCGACGGGGCGCGGCCGGTCCACGAAGTGGTACACGCTCGCGGTGTGGGCGTCGGGGGACGAGACCATCCGGCGCACGACCGTGCGCGGGCAGGACGACAGCGACGGCCGCGTGAACGTCGATACGTTCCAATGGCAACGCGGGTCGCTCCCGCTGTCGCAGTACGAGCTCCGCGTCACGCTCCATCGCACGCCGGGCGCAGCCAGTCCGATCGTGCGGCTCCTCACCGCGGTCGTCACAGCGTCCGGTGACCACGACATCATGCTGAGTACGGACCGCCCGGCCCGCGATCTCGACGTCCCGACACTGTCACAGGAGACACACGCCGGTCATTACCCCGACTACGACGGTGGCGGCGAGGCCTGGTGCAGCCCGACGTCCACCGCGATGGTGCTCGCGTTCTGGAAGACCGGTCCCAGCGGCGCCGACCTCGCGGCGTTCCCCGGCGCCGGGCATGTGGATGGCGCGGTGGATCACGCCGCGCGCTACACATACGACTGGAGCTACCGCGGGGCCGGCAACTGGCCCTACAACGCCGCTTACGCGGCGGGGT
>DATEZK010000137.1:0-3338 GCA_035255665.1 Candidatus Limnocylindria bacterium | reverse complement strand
TGGGGGACCGGGCGGGGACGACGGAGGTGGGGGAGTTCACGCTCGCCCACCGCGACCGCCACAGCCGCCACCGAAGAAGTACAACGCGCTCGGGATTCTCGAGGACGTACCTCAAACATCCGCCGAGGGCAATGGCGCGGAGGCGGCTGAGGCAATCGACATTGGCCCGGCGGAGCTACCCTCCACCGAGCCGGTGGCTGCCCGGAAGGATCCAACCATCGTCGGGGCGGGGAAGCTGCGCTCGCTGGAGCCGAAGGCCGCGACCGTTGGCCGTGCCGGCGCGCCCGGCGCCGCGGCCGATAAGGACGCGTGGGCGAACGTCGGCCGGAACGACCCCTGTCCGTGTGGGTCGGGGAAGAAGTTCAAGAAGTGCCATGGCAAGTAGCCACGGCGAGCTAAGCCACTTGTGATCACGATCCCGCTCGATCCCAACCTACACATCGGGCCGCTCGCCATCGCGTGGCACGGCGTGTTCACGGCCGTCGGCATCCTGTTCGGCGTCTGGCTACCCCTGCGGCTTGTCCGTGGCGTCTTTTCCGAGGAGGACGCGACATCTGTTGCGACGTGGGGCGTCATCTTCGGGATCATCGGCGCGCGACTGGTGCACGTCATCGACCAGTGGCAGTACTACCTGGCGAATCCGCTGCGGATCTTCCTTATCTGGACGGGTGGCATCGCGATCTGGGGCGGGGCGATCGGTGGAGTGCTTGGTGGTCTTATCGTTGGGATCCGGCGCGGCCTACCGATCGGATTTGGGGCGGATGCCGCGGCACCAGGGATCCTGCTGGGCTTCGCGATCGGTCGGATCGGCGACATCATCAACGGCGAGCACTGGGCGACCCCCTGCGAGCCACCGATGGGAGTCTGCGTCGGCTTCACGCACCCGGATACGCTCGGCCAGCCGGGGCCGGTGCATCTCGTCGTCGCCTACGACATGGTGTGGAACCTCATCGGAGTCGCCGGCTCCCTCGCGCTGCGCGGCCGTGGTCTGCCGAACGGCGTCATCTTCTGGCTGGCCGCGGCGTGGTACGCGGTCGGCCGCCTCATGCTGGGCTTCCTGCGGATCAACGACCCCACGTACGTCTTCAGCCTGCGCGAGGATCAGATCATCGGCATCTTCGTGCTGGCTGCGGCGATCCCGATGCTGATCCGGCTGACGATGTTCGGTCGCGCGCCGGAGCCGCTGAGAACGACCTGATCGAGCTCCCCTTCGACCCGGACCTTGTGATCGGGTCGTTCCGGATCTCGTGGCACTCATTCTTCGCGCTCGTCGGAATGCTCGTCGGCGGATTCGTCTCCATCCGCTGCGCGCGTTACCTCGTGCGCGACGAGCGCGTCTATCCCTTCGCCATCGCCGTCGTCATCGGCGGTCTCATCGGCGCGCGCATCGCACACGTCACGGACAACTGGTCGGTCTACGCGAACGATCCGATCCAGGCGCTCCAGTTCTGGAGCGGCGGCATCGGCACGATGGGCGCGCCGATCGGGTCGACGATCAGCGGCTATCTCGCTGCGCGCTGGCTTCGCCTGCCGATCGGCTTCCTGTTCGACGTGACCGTCATCGGTATCGCGCTCGGCGAGGCCATCGGGCGGATCGGCGACATCATCAACGGCGAGCACCACTCCGTCCCGTGCGCCGACCTGCCCTGGTGCGTGCGTTACACGCATCCGGACACCCTCGGGCAGAGCACGTCGGTCCACCCGATCGGCCTCTACGACGGCCTGATGATGCTGGCGATCTTCGTCGCCCTTTACCTTTACTGGCGCCGTATCCGCGGGCACCCGCCGGAGGCACGGGTCTGGCTTGCCTACCTGCTTCTTCTGGGAGGCGGCCGGTTCCTCCTTTCTTTCCTGCGGACCGACCCGATCTTCCTGGCCGGGCTCCAGCAGGCCCAGGTTTTGGGCCTGCTGTATTTGTTCGCTTCTGCGGTCACTTTGCCCCTGCTGGAGCGCCGGGCCGCCAGGCTCTCGTCGGGCCCGCGAGCACAAAATGGGGAAAAACCCCTTCTCAAACCGGTGTCAGACCGGTAAACTCGCGTACGGAAAGCGGCACAGATGCCGCCTGTTGGGGAGCGGTCATGAAAGAGTGGATCGTCTGCGAGGACAACTGCCTCAAGTGTTCCTACGGCGCCACCCTGGACTGTGACGGCGACTGCCCGCGCTGCCCTCGTAACACCTACTGCCCCTGCGTGACGTTCGTCAGTTTCGCCGCGGGCAAACTGGCGCCCGTTGCCCAGCCGGTCACGACGACTTTCGAGCGACCCCGCAAGCGCTGAACCGGCGTGACGGTGGACCCAGCGGCGCTCGCCGCTCTGCGCGAGCGCATCGACCGCATGGCGGTGTTCCTTTGACCTTCCGGCTCTCCGCGGCGAGGTCGCGCGTCTAGAGGCCGAGTCCTCCGCGCCCGACCTCTGGAACGACCGGCAGCGCGCGCAACAGGTCATGAAACGTCTCGGCCTTGTCCGCGCGCGCGTCGACCGCTGGGATTCCTTTCGCCAGCGTGCCGCGGACCTCGCCGAGCTCGCATCGATGGCCGAGGACCCGGCGCTCAGCGCGGACCTCGAGCGCGAGCTCGGCCAACTGATCGCCGAGGTCGACAAGGCCAGTCTCGAGGCACAGCTCGGCGGTCCATACGACGAGCGCGACGCGGTGCTTGCGATCTCCGCCGGAGTCGGCGGAACGGACGCCGCCGACTGGGCGCAGATGCTCGTCCGCATGTACGTGCGCTGGGCGGAGCGGCACGGCTTGCGGGCGGAGATCGTCGAATCAACGCCCGGCGATGAGGCCGGCATCCGCAGCGCGACGCTCACGATCGAAGGTGCGTACGCGTACGGATACCTCAAGACGGAGCGCGGCACGCATCGACTGGTCCGAATTTCGCCGTTCGATTTCCAGAAGCGCCGCCAGACCTCGTTCGCCCTCGTCGATCCAACGCCTCAGGTTGAGGACGACGCCGAGATCGAGATCCGACCGGAGGAGCTGAAGATCGACACCTACCGCGCGACTGGCGCCGGCGGTCAGAACGTCAACAAGACCGAGACCGCGATACGCATCACGCACCTACCGAGCGGCATCGTCGTCTCTTGCCAGAACGAGCGGTCGCAGCTCCAGAACCGCGAGACCGCCATGCGCATCCTGAAAGCGCGCCTGCTCGAGAAGCGCGTGCTGGAACAGGAGGCCGAGCAGGCACGCGAGCGTGGCGAGATGCGCTCGGCCGACTGGGGCAGCCAGATCCGCTCGTACGTCCTCCATCCCTACACGCTGGTGAAAGACCATCGGACGGGGGTCGAGGTGGGTGACGTCGCGAGGGTCCTGGATGGCGATATCGACGCATTCAT
>DATEZK010000136.1:0-6726 GCA_035255665.1 Candidatus Limnocylindria bacterium | reverse complement strand
GCGGCAGAAGAACTCGAGGTATGCGCGTAGCGTCATCCGCTCGTAGAGCGACGGCTGATCGGTGACCATGCCGCAGCGAACGCGGATGCTCCCCGGATCGGCGCGCACCGAGATCCCGTCGACGAGCACGTCGCCCTCGCTTGGCGCGAGGATGCCGGCGATGATTCGACTCGCCGTTGTCTTGCCCGCGCCGTTCGGCCCGAGCAGCGCGACGATCTCGCCCGGCTCGACGCGGAACGAGACGTGGTCGAGCGCGACGGTGCGCCCGAACGAGCGCGAGACATCGCGCACATGGATCATGAAACGAGCATAGGCGGCGATGCCCTAGCCTTCGGGCGATGGACCTCGTGTTGTCGTTGCATGGTCGTGTCGCTTATGCGCTCGTCCTCTATTACACGCTCGTGGGGCTCTGGGCCATCGTGCAGGGCATCCGCGACCGAGGCCCCGACAGGAGCCTCAGCGGTGCGATCGCCATCGCCACGATCGCCGCGGTCGTGCAGGGCGTGCTCGGTCTCCTGGTGCTGGTGTTCCGCGGCGCGCCCGAAGACACCGTGCACATCCTTTACGGAGTCGCGCTCGCGGTCGCGATGCCGCTCGCCGGAACACTTGTGCGCGACCGAACGCCGCGCGGTCAGTCGATCGCGCTGGGGATCGCCGCGCTGTTCACCGCCGGCCTCGCGATCCGCGGGATAACCACGGCGTAACCGGACCCGATCGATGGGCAGTTGGGTCGAGCGATACGTCGCGGGCGAGTATGAGACCGTCTGGGAGGAAGTTGTCGCGCTCGGACCACGCGCGATCGATCCCGCTGTTGCCCCAGCAGTCGATGCGCTCGCACACGAGACCATGCAGCGGGCCCTGCGGAATGTCGAAGCGTTGAAGTCGCTTCTCCCGTCCATCGGCTGGCGTTTCAAATTCCCTATGTCGGGTCCGCCGATCAGCTACTGCGTTCACGCACGGCCGCAGCCTGATGTGGCCGAGAAGATCGCGGCGCTCGAAGGATTGTGCGGTCCGTTGCCTGCGTCGATACGGGCGTGGTGGGAAGTGGTCGGTACGGTGTGTTTCATGCGTGAGCCTCCGGACGAGCAGGAGCAGCCCCTGCCCGACCCGCTTGTCGTGGATCCAATCGAAGCGGTGATCGACGAGTTTCACGAGTGGATAGCCGACTCTGAGTACCGCCGCCTGGTGCCACGATTCCGCGCGCCACTCGCTCCGGACGAGCTCCACAAGGACGACATCAGTGGCGGCGCGCCGTACGAGCTTGAGCTCCCGTCATCGGCCGCCGACGTCGCCCTTCTCAATGAATGGCACAACGCGACTTTCGTGGGTTACCTGCGCGAGGCATTTCGCTGGGCGGGCGTACCGGGTTGGTCTAGGGCACCGCACACCGCCGCCCGCGTGGCTGCGATCCGCCGCGAGCTCGTACCCCTCTAGCGGTATCGTCGCCCAGGTGAAAGACGGCGCGCCCGAGATCGACCCCGCCCCGGACATCTCGCGTGAGGCACTGCAAGCGCTGCGTGGTGACTTCCTCTACTTCCAGGTCGCGGGGTCCGGGCCGACGTTCCCGGTCGCGCACCGCGCGGCCGACGCGTATCGCTCGTGGCTCTCGTCGGTCGGCATGTTCTCGCACGTTGGGTACGACGCATACAACGCCGTGCTTGACCAAACGCGAGCTGACTTCGCCGCGGCGATCGGCGATGAGGGCGGCGCGACACGCATCGCGCTCGCGCAGTCCGCGACCGACGGGCTCAACACGCTCATCGCCGGTCTGCGGCTCGAGCCGAACGCGCTCGTGGTCACCACCGCGGAGGAGCACGGCAGCGCGCTGCTACCGGTATTCGGGCGGCGCGCGCGGGGCGACCGCGTGCGCGTGATCCCGCACGCCGCCGATGACAGCTTCCTCGACGACGTCCACCGCGCGTTCCAGGAAGGGGCCGAGGCTCTCGTGATCTCGCTCGTCGGCTGCAAGAGCGGCAAGGTCCTGCCGGTCGCAGAGGCGACGCGCATCGCGCACGACGCGGACGCGACGGTCATCGTCGACTGCGCGCAGGCGCTCGGCCAGTACCCGGTCGACGTACGCGCGCTCGGCGCGGATGCATATGCGTTCCTCGGCTACAAGTGGCTGCACGGGCCGCTGGGCGTCGGCGCGTTCTGGGTGGAGGATCTCGAGCGGTTCGAGAGCATGCGCTTCGGCTGGCGCTCGCAGAGCGCGATGGATCTGGAAGGCGGCGTGACCCTCAAGCCCGAGGCGTCCCGCTTTGAGACCGGCACCGTGGATGCCGGCGCGTTCTTCGGACTGCGGCAGACCCTCGCGGTGCACCGCCGTCTCGGCGCGACCGTGGGCCAGCGCATACGGGCGCTGCGCGCGCGCCTGCTCGAGCGCCTTGCGGAGCTTCCATTCGACGTCCTCTCGCGGCCGAGCGACCCCACCGGCATCGTCGTCGCCTCGCCGCGGGGCGCGACGGCGCTCGAGGTCGTGGAGCGGATGTGGCGCGAGCAGCGGATCGTCGTCAAGCAGCTTTCCGAGCCTGGCCTCGAGGCCATCCGCATCTCCTTCTGGGCGCTGCACCAGGAAAGCGACGTCGATCGTCTCGCCGACGCGTTCGCCCGCACGCTCGCCAGCCCCGTTCGCTAAGCGCCCACACCCCGCTCGTTATCGTTTCCGCCGTGCCCCTTCTCATCGGCCAGGTCGCGATCGTCACTGGAGCTGGCCGCGGGCTGGGCCGCGCGGTGTCCGAGACGCTCGCGGCCCTCGGAGCGTCGGTGGTGCTCGCGTCGCGCAACGCGCCGGAGCTCGACGAGGTCGTGAAGGTCATCAAGCGCGCCGGCGGGCACGCGCTAGCGCAGACGGCGGACATCGGCGACGAGCGCCAGGTGCGAGAGCTCGCGCTCGCGACCGCGCGCTGGGTCGGCCCGGCCTCGGTCCTCGTGAACTGCGCAGGCATGGTCGACCCAATGGCGCCACTCGCGCGCTCGGATCCCGCGCTCTGGCTGCGCAACCTCGCGATCAATGTCGGTGGCACGTATCTGCCGCTGCGCCACGTGCTGCCGGGGATGCTGGACCGCGGATTCGGCCGGATCATCAACATCTCGTCCGGTTCCGCGACGCGACCGAGCGCGGGATGGACCGCGTACTCCGCCGCGAAGGCGGCCGTCGTGCAGCTCACCCGCAGCCTCGCGCTCGAGATCGAGGGCACCGGGGTGACGGCCTGCGTCTTCAACCCCGGCGGGATGGACACCCAGATGCAGGAGCGCATCCGCCGCGCCTCCGACTCGGACTTCCCGCGCGCCGATGAGTACCGCGAGCTCGCTCGTGAAGGACGGCTCGCCGATCCCAAGGCGCCCGCGCGCGCGATCGGCTACCTCGCGCTCCCGGGCACGCTGCGGAACGGCGAGGTGCTCCAGTACGACGACGAGGAGCTGCGTCGCGCGGTGGAGAGCGCCCTCCCTGGGTAGGCGCTGATGCTCGCGGACGAACGGCGCGAGGAGCTGGTGCGCTTCGAGCGCACCTTCAACCTGGTGCGGGTCGGCGGCGCCGGCCTCGCCTTCTTCCTCGGGCCACTGTTCCCGAACCTCGGCCTGTGGTCGCTCGTCACGCTCGGTGTCGGACTGCTAGTCATCGCCGGCACCGTCGAGTTCGCGCTCCGCCGCGTGCGCACCAAGGACGACGCCGAGCGCCTCTCGCGGAGCGTGTACTTCGTCGACCTGATCGCCGTTTCGTTCGCGATCTTCGCGTTCGCTTCGGACCCGCGCTGGACGACGTACATCGTGATGCCGCTGCTGATCATCGCCGGCGGTTTCCGGTTCGGCCGGCGCGGCGGTCTCGCCGGCGCGGCGGGGATGTCACTCGCGTACGTCGGCGTCGCGCTCTTCCGCGCGAACACTTACGGCTACGCGCTCGAGCCCGAGCGCATTCTGTTCACGGTGACCGTGAACTTCCTGGCCGCGTTCCTCATGGCGGGTCTGGTGCGCGAGCTGCGCGGGCTGCGCGGACAGCGCGAAGCGTTCCTGATGCAGTCCGCCGAGACCGAGGCGCTGCGCGCGGTCGATCAGCTGAAGAGCGACTTCCTCGCGGCGATGTCACACGACTTCCGCAGTCCGCTCACCGTCGTGCGCGGAGCGGTGGAGCTGCTCCTCGGGGAGCGTCCCGGTGTGCTCACCGCGGGACAGCGTGAGCTTGCCGAGAACGCGGAACGGAACGTACGGCGCCTCGAGGAGTTCACCGAGGATCTCCTCGAGATGGCGCGTCTCGAGCAGGGCGCTGTGGCGCTCGAGCAGGAAGAGCTGGACGTGCGCGTCCTCCTGAGCGAGATCGTTTCCGACCATCAGATTCTCGCCAAACAGCGCCGGCAGTGGTTCGCGCTCGATGCGCCCTCCGACACGATGACCGTCTCGGCGGACCGCGGCCGGCTGCGGCAGGCCCTCAGCAACCTCGTGGGTAACGCGATCAAGTACGCGCCCAGCGGAACGCCGATCACGGTGCGCGCCGAGCGGCAGAACGGACTCTTCCGCATCGCCGTGAGCGATCATGGCCCGGGCATCCCGCACGAGGAGCGCGGACACATGTTCGAGAAGTTCTTCCGCGGGCGCGGCGTCGGGGCGACGCCCGGCGCCGGCCTCGGCCTCTCGATCGCGCGATCGCTGGTCGTGCTGCACGGCGGCACGCTCCATTACGAGGACACGCCGGGCGGTGGGTCCACGTTCGTCGTGCGTCTACCCGCGGAGACCGCGTGAAAGTCCTGATCGTCGATGACGAACCTGATGTCCGCTCGCTCGTGCGCAGCGCGCTCGAGTACGCGCGCGTTCCGATGGACGCGGTCGAGGCCGCCGACGCCGAGGAGGCGCTCGCAGCGGTCGCATCCGAGAAGCCGGACATCATGGTCCTGGACCTCGCGCTGCCCGCGCGCGATGGGTTCTCGGTTCTCGAGGAGCTTCGACGCACGAGCGATCTGCCGGTGATCGTGCTGACCGCGCGCGGTCTGGAGCACGACAAGATCCGCGGCCTCGAGCTCGGCGCCGACGATTACATGACGAAGCCGTTCAGCCCGCGCGAGCTTCTCGCGCGCATCGAGACCGTGCTGCGGCGCACGACCCGCCCCAGCAGCGAGGCGCGGCCGGGAGTGATCGAAGCCGGCACGCTGCGCATCGATGTCGGCGGACGCCGCGTATTCCTCAGCGGCGAAGAGGTGCGCCTCACGCGGACCGAGTTCGATCTCCTCGCCGAGCTCGCCGCGCGGCGCGGTGAAGCGCTACCGCACGAGATCCTGCTCGAGAAGGTCTGGGGTCCGGAGTACCGCGGCGAGAACCATTACCTAAAGGTGTACATCGGGCGCCTGCGCGACAAGCTCGAAGACAACGCGTCCGAGCCGCGGCTCATCGTCAACGTACGCGGTGTCGGGTATCGCCTGAACGTTCCCTAGCCGACCCTCCGCGCGGCCGAGCAAGCCCGCGCTCCATTGACCGAACTTTGACCTAAACGAGCGCACGCTCGCATCGAACGTGCGGCGCGCAACGGTCACGTTTCGATTTCTCAACGGACTCATTACGCGGCTCCATGCCGCTCGGGAGGAATGATCTAGTGAGGCTTCGCTCTGCCACCCTGCGCCATGCGGCCCATGTCGTGTGCGCGGCCATCGTTCTGTCGCTCACGACTGTGGCTCCCGCGTCAGCGTCGTCCCGTGTTCTCGCGCCGCCGACGGGCGTCGTCCTCGAGAACTCCTTTGTCTCGGCGGTCGGCTGGGTCAAGCCCGGCGCGGCGTACCCGTCCCGTGTCTTCGTGAAGAACTACGGCGCGACCGCGATCACCGGCGCATCGGTCAGCGTCGCCGCGGCGGATGGCATGCGCTTCGTCAGCGCGACTCCGCTCGCTGGGTCCGGCACCGCGACCGCGACGGCCACAGCGGTGACGTGGACTGTCGGCAACGTACCGGCCGCCACCGCCGCCGGACCCGCCGTGCGCACTCTCGTAATCGAGTCCAGGGCGAAAGGCACACGCGAGGACCCACGAATCGTGTGGAAGGATCTCTCGACCGTCGCCACGCTGACGTACGTCGGCGGAACGGCCGCGACGTCGCGAACGCGCGGGCCGAAGGTGATCCCCGAGGCCGCGCACTTCGACAGCGCGCGCTACGGCCTCCGACCATTCCCCGTCGTCCCGGTGGACTTCCAGGATCGCAAGCACGCCGCGGCCCACACCGGCGAGAAGCTCGCGAACGTCATCAACTCACCCGATCTGCCCGGCTCGACCTTCAACCTCTATCAGGAGATGTCGTACGGGCAGCTCTTCCCCGAAGGCACCGTTCCGTCGGCAAACACGGCGCTGGCGGGTTGGGGCGACGTGTCGCAGTGGAGCTTCACGACCGCGAAGCCCCCGACGCCCGCGCTCTGCACGGGCACGACGTATCGGGACCAGCTCGGCTCTGCCGCGCTTCCGGATCGCATCAAAGACGGCTGGTACCAGCTACCGGGTGACACGAATTACTACGGCGCCGATCGCCTGACCATCGGTGTCGCGATCGCGCTCGGCGCCGCGTGGATCGACAACGCGTGCGGTCCGATCGGCAAGGCGGTCTACGACGCCGCCCACATCGCCGACCCCGAGATCGATTACTCGGACTACGACACCGACAAGGACGGTGTCGTCGACTTCTTCATGATGGTGTTCACCGGCATCGGCGGAAACGGCGCGTCGCAGCGTGCCGGCTACGACAACATCTGGCCGCACTC
>DATEZK010000135.1:0-6920 GCA_035255665.1 Candidatus Limnocylindria bacterium | reverse complement strand
CGCATGGAATTCCCGCGGGAGTGCTTTTCGCCCCTCGTCGAATCGCCGCCCGCGCGCTAAACGGTAGGTCCCATGGCGCGGTACATCTTCATCACCGGCGGCGTGGTCTCCTCTCTCGGCAAGGGTCTCGCATCGGCAGCGCTCGGCGCGCTGCTGCAGGCGCGCGGCTACAAGGTGCGGCTGCGCAAGCTCGACCCCTACCTGAACGTCGATCCGGGGACGATGAGCCCCTATCAGCACGGCGAAGTGTTCGTGACCGAGGACGGCGCGGAGAGCGACCTGGATCTCGGCCACTACGAGCGCTTCATCGACCGCAACGTCACGCGCGCGTCGAATCTCACGACCGGCCAGATCTACAACGCGGTCATCGCCAAGGAGCGCCGCGGCGACTATCTCGGCGCCACAGTGCAGGTCATCCCGCACGTGACGAACGAGATCAAGGAGCGCATCCACCGCGTCGCGCGCGAGCAGCAGGCGGAGCTGGTCGTCGTGGAGGTCGGCGGGACGGTCGGCGACATCGAGTCGCTCCCTTACCTCGAGGCGATCCGCCAGTTCCGCAACGACGTTGGCCGCCAGAACGTGATGTACATCCACCTCACGCTCCTCCCGCGGGTCGCGACCGGCGAGCTGAAGACGAAACCGACGCAGCATTCGGTGAAGGAGCTGCGTTCGATCGGTATCCAGCCGGACGTGCTCATCGCGCGGGCCGACGAGCCGATCGACGAAGACCTGCGCGAGAAGATCGCGCTCTTCTGCGACGTCAAGACCGACAACGTCATCTCCGAGCCGAACGCGTGGTCCATCTATGCCGTGCCGCTCATGCTCGAGGAGGCTGGCCTCGGCCGCATCGTCGTCGAGGAGCTCGGGCTCGGCGAGCGCGCCACGGAGCCGGACCTCGTCGAGTGGCGGTTCCTTGTCGACCGCATCCGGGGTGCGCGGATCCCGCTGACGATCGGCCTCGTCGGCAAGTACATCGAGCTCCCCGACGCGTACCTGTCCGTCGCCGAGTCGGTGAAGCACGCGGCGTGGGCTGCGGGCTGCAACGTGAAGCTGGTCTGGATCGACAGCGAGAAGCTGGAGCGCGACCGGGATGTCGAGCCGCTGATCGGCCTCGACGGCATCGTCGTGCCGGGCGGCTTCGGCTACCGCGGCATCGAAGGCAAGGTGCAGGCCGTTCGGTTCGGGCGAGAGCGCAAGGTACCGACGCTCGGTCTCTGCATGGGTATGCAGTGCATGGTGATCGAGCTCGCGCGCACGGCCCTCGGGACAGAGGACGCCAACTCCACCGAATTCGACGCGTTCACTCCGCATCCCGTGATCGATCTGCTGCCGGAGCAGCGCGACATCGCCGACAAGGGCGGCACGATGCGCCTCGGCAGCTACCCGTGCGTGCTGGAGACCGGCTCGCTCGCAGGGCGCGCGTACGGACAGCCGATCGTGCTCGAGCGGCACCGGCACCGGTACGAATTCAACAACTCGTATCGCGAGCTCCTGGCCGCGCACGGGATGAAGTTCACCGGTCTCTCGCCCGACGGGCGCCTGGTCGAGATCGTCGAGATCCCCGACCACCCCTTCTACCTCGGAACGCAGTTCCATCCAGAGTTCAAGTCGCGGCCGAACCGGCCGCATCCGCTCTTCGCGAACTTCGTCGATGCCGCACTCGCCTTCGCGCGAGCGAACGGCCGGGCCGAGGCATCAGCACCATTGCTGCAGGAGACGCACCGATGAAGCTGTTCCTCGACACCGCCGAATACGACGAGGTGAAGACGGCCGTCGAGTGGGGCGTCATCGACGGCGTGACCACCAACCCGACACTCATCGCGAAGGCCGGTCAGGACCACGAGACGCAGGTGAAGAAGATCTGCGGCCTCATCGGCAACGTGTCCGCCGAGTGCGTCAGCGAGAAGCGCGACGACATGATCGTAGAAGGCCGCCGCATCGCGGCATGGCACAAGAACGTCATCGTGAAAGTGCCGCTCACACCCGATGGCCTCGGCGCCGCGAAGATCCTTGCCGGCGAGGGCATCCGCATCAACGTCACGCTCTGCTTCTCCGTCAACCAGGCGCTGCTCGCGGCGGCCGTCGGTGCGTACATCGTGAGCCCGTTCGCGGGGCGCCTTGACGACATCAACGAGGACGGCATGCGTGTCGTCGCCGACATCGTCTCCGCATATCGACAGCAGGAGATCAAGACGAAGGTGCTCGCTGCGTCGATCCGCAACCCGATGCACGTGACGCAGGCGGCGCTGGCCGGCGCCGACATCGGCACCATGCCGTTCGCGGTGCTCAAGATGCTCTTCAACCACCCGCTGACCGAAGCGGGACAGAAGAAGTTCCTCGAGGACTACCGCAAGACGCAGGAGGCGAAGCCGGCCGCTCCCGCGACCGGGAAGCCCGTCACTCCCGAGGCCGCGACCAAGCGCTAGAGCCTGCCTAGTACTTCTGGCTCCGCGATCTGGTAGCGGTCCGACACCGACGCCCCAGTCACCCACGCCTAGCGTTGCGCTCCATATGACAACGAAACGCTGGGACTTCCAGGACGAGGACCTGCGCCGCTACTCCGTCGAGGTCGAGCACAACGTCCTGTCCGGCGACCGCCGCGTCCTCGTCAATGGACGCGAGGTCTTCCGCGGCGGCAAGTTCTCCGACACCGGCGGCGCACACGCCTTTGACGTCGATGGACACAGCGCGCGCCTGCACATCGGCAGCAACGGATTCACGTACGCCTACCACCTCATCGTCGGCGGCCTCACGATCCCGCCGGAAGGTGCGACCATCCCGCGTGCGCCGCGGGCGGGACAGTTTGAGGTGGCGCCGGCGACGGCACCGGTGCCTGTCGCGGTCGCGCAGCCCGTCGTCGCAGCGCTCGCGCAGGGACCGGACCAAACGGCACTGAAGCGCGTCGCGCTCGTGAATCGCGTGCGCAACGGCGGCCGCTGGTTCTACTGGATCGCGGGCCTCTCCGCTGTCAACTTCGTCATCTTCGTCCTGGGCAGCGACACCGGTTTCGCGCTCGGCACCGCCATCGACTGGTTGCTCCAGGGGATCCTCGAAGAGCTCGCCGACCCCTCACTCGGCTGGGTCGCCCACGTCGTGGTCATCGCCTTCTTCGCCTTTCTCGGCCTTCGCGCGACTGCGGGCGCGCAGTGGGCGTTCATCCTCGGTGGTCTGGTGTACACGCTCGACGGTCTGATCTTCCTGCTCGTCGGCGACTGGCTTGGGATCGCCGTGCATGCGATCGCGCTCTTCGCGATCGTCAGCGCGACCATCGCGGTCCGCCAGCTTCGCAGCACGCCAGTATCGGGACCGCTTCACTCCTAACCGCGGCACCTGCTTCACTCCTAGCCGCGGCACCTCGTCAGCTCTGTGACGCAGTTTGCGGTCCGCGTCCGATCCCGTGTCGCCCTCGACCGGTAGTAGTCACATGCGAAACGTCGCGTTCGATGAGGTCCTCTCAGGCTATCGCCGGACGCACGCATCGCTGCTCGACGTGGCGCGCAAGACAGACGCCGCCTTGTTCAACGAGGTGCGCGGCGCCGCGAACTCGATCGGATTCAATCTCTGGCACGTCGCGCGCTGGGATGACTCGCTATTCCCAGGGCTTGCCCAGCAGGTCCCCGCTCTCGCATCGAAGCTCGCGCCGCCAGAGCAGGTCTGGACGCGTGGCGCGCTGGCAAAGGCGTGGGGCATGCCGGAGCAGCTTGGCGCAGGCGGGGCCGGGACCGGTCTGCCACGCGACGACGCTCAGGGACTGCGCCTGCCCGAGCCGGACGTCGTGATCGCATACGCGGCGGAGGTGTTCGAGGAGTTCTCGCGCACGCTCGACCGGCTCGACCCTGCGATGCTCGCGCTCGAAGCGAGCCCCGGGCGGACCGCCGGCTCTCGCGTCATCTATTACTGGGAGCACGCCGCGCGGCACCTTGGGATGGTCGAGGCGCTTCGCGGGGTGCTGGGCGAGAGCGGCTCCGCGCGCGGTTAGCAGCAGCGCGTACTAACCGCGGCGCGGCGACTCGGTGAGCAGCAGGTCGCGCAGATCTGCCCCGGCGACCCCGCACAGGTCGAGCACGCATAACAGGAGAGCCGCCTCATCCGACTCCGCGCGCCCGGTCTTGATCGAGATGTCGGTGGCATACATCGCTTCGTAGGCGCGCGCGATGTCCGATCGGCTGAGCCCGCGCGCGTGCTGCACGTAGCGAAGGATCGCGCCAGGTGATGAGCGGATCGCTTTCGCCTGGCGCTCCGCCTCTGCACCCGAAGGCGCCGTGGACGCGAAGAGCAGGACGCGGAACTGCCACAGAAGGAGCGCGAGGATCTGCTGCGGCGCGTTGCCTTCGGCGAGAAGCCGCTCGAGCAGCGGCACGGCCTCGCGATGGTTTCGCCGAACGACCGCCGTGGTGAGCTGGAAGATGTCCGATTCGATCGCGCCGCTCACGAGCGCGCGCACGTCCGCGGCGGTGACCGGCGCGCCGTTCGCGTACGCGCCGAGCTTCTGGACCTCGTTCTCGATGCGTTCCGTATCTGGTCCGAGTGCGAACGCGAGCGCATCCATCGCGTCCGGCTGTAACGCGACCTTGTGCAGTCGCGCGCGCGCGCCGATCCAGCCCTTCACCTCGAACGGCTGGAGACGCTCGATCCGCTGGACGCGTCCGCCGATCTCCTGGACCGCGTCCGGTAAAGACAGATCCGCCGGGACGCCGGCCTTCGCGCGCCCACGCCCGCGACCGCGGCCCACGCGGAGCGCCTCCACCGCGACCAGGACCAGCGCGGACTCGCTCGGGAACGAGACGAGGAAATCGGCGCCGGCGAGGGCCTCGGCGTGCTCCACGAGAACGACCTGACGCTCGTCCACGGCGGCGAACAGTCCCTGCGACTGCCCGGCCATCGTGATGGCGTCCACCGGATCGGTGCGCGCGTCGATCCGGGTCAGCCCCAACGAACCGCCGAGTTGCGGCGACGGTCGCTGAGCGAGATCGCCGGGCTCCCCCGCGCCGCCGGCGAGCAGCGACGAGACGAGCTCACCGACCCGCAGGCGCGTACGGAACGAATCCTCGCCGTGGAGGAGGAAGACCATTCGCGTGGGCGCGGACCACGAGGCCTGGGCCATCGAGCGAGACCTCCACCGTCCCGTCGCGATCGGTCCGGAACGTCGTGATCCCGTCAAGGGCCGCGAGCGTCTCCGGCGTGGGATGACCATACCGGTTCCCGGCGCCGACCGAGATCAGCGCGACCTCCGGCCGCACCGCGCGCGCGAGCGTCTCGGCGTGCGGTGTGGCTGCGCCGTGGTGCGGCGGGACGTACACGCGTGAGCGGAGGAGCTCCGGATAGAGCAGGAGCGTCGCGAGCGCCTCGTCCGTCGCGTCGCCCATGAACAGCGCGGAAAAGCGGCCACGCTCGACGCGGAGCACGAGCGACGGCGTGTCGACGCGCGGGTCGTCCTCGGGCGAGAGCACAGCGATCACCGCGTCGGCGACGTGCACGCGCTGTCCGGCGCGCACGACGTGCCGCACGGCGTGCGCTCGAGCGATGCCCGCGGCCCAGAGATCGGCGAGCGGACCCGGATTGAGGCCCGCGGGCTCGAGCGTCATGCCGACCTCGTAACGGTCGAGCGCGGCGAGGAGACCGGCGCCGTGGTCGAGGTGCGCGTGCGTCAGAACGATCACGTCGATGCGGCGCCTCCACGGCGGGAGGCTCGCGCCCAGCTGCTCCATGAGGCGCGCGGGATCGGGACCACCGTCGATCAGCACCGTCGCGCTGCCGAGCTCGACCAGATACGCATCGCCCTGACCGACGTCGAGCGCGCGCACGCGAATCTCCGGCTCCGCGCTCGGCCACGCGAGCGCGCCGGCGACGACGAGCGCGGGTAGTGCGAGCAGCGCGGCGCGTGGCGCCACGATCGACGACGGTGCGATCGCCGGGAGATGCGGCCGCCAGCGGATCAGTAGCGCACCGCGCGCCATCGCGACGAGCGCCAGCGCGACGACCGCGCCGGTCACCGGACCGGACGGCACGCTGACCGCGGCGACCGGAAGCGCGGCGAACATCTCGACCACGCTGCGCAGCGCGAGCGCGCAGCCGTACGCGACGAGCGCGACCGGACGCGCAAGGTCGAGCGACAGCGCGCCGACGACGCTCGCCGCAGCGCCCGCGAGCATCAGAGGTGGGAAGAGCGGGACGGCGACGAGATTCGCGAGCGGCGAGACGAGCGACACGCGTCCGAACGCCGCGGCCACGACGGGCAGCGTCGGCGCGCTGGCCGCGAGCGTCGTCGCCAGGCCCTCGCGGAGCGGTCCGGGCAGTCGGCCGAGCCGCGCGGCGAGCGGCGCCTGCCAGAGCACCAGTCCCGCGGTCGCCGCCGCGGACAGCACGAATCCGAGGTCCGCGATCGCCGCGGGATCCGCGAACAGCATCGCCGTCACGGCCACGCACAACGCGTTCGCGGTCGCCGCGCGCCGGCCCGACGCGAGGCCGCATGAAGCGACGGACGCCATGAGGGCGGCGCGCATCACGCTGGGGGCGAGCCCGACGAGCACGCTGTACATCACGATCGCGCCGACGGTCGCCGTCGCGCACGCCGTCGGTCGCGCGCGCCCCCGAAGCGCGAGCGCGACCGCGGTACCGACGAGCGTCATGTTGAATCCAGAGATCGCGAGCAGATGCGTGGTGCCGCTCGTTGCGAATGCGGTCGCGAGTTCGCGCGAGATGCTCGCGCGCTCACCGAGCACGATCCCGAGGAGGATGCCGCTCTCCGGCTCCGGAACGAGCACGCGCAGCGGCTGCGCGAGATCGGCGCGAAGCGCATCAAGGGAAATGAGGTGCGCGAGGTCCACGCCGGGTACCGGGCCGAGCACGAGACGGAGCGAGACACCCGCCGCAGAGGCGCAGGCGCACGCCCAGAGCGATCGGTGTGGACCATCGGCGCT
>DATEZK010000134.1:0-11646 GCA_035255665.1 Candidatus Limnocylindria bacterium | reverse complement strand
AATCGATTCACGCGCCTCTTCGTCCACCGGCTGCCGGGCTTCGCCATCATCAGTCACCGCGGTCGGAAGTCGGGCCAGATCCACCGCACGCCGATGAACGTGTTCCGCGACGGCGATGACTACCTGTTCGCGCTCACATATGGCTCGGGCGTGCAGTGGGTGAAGAACGTGATGGCCGCCGGCGAGGCTGATCTGCGGATCGGCGACAGGACGATCCACCTCACGGACCCGGAGCTGTTCGTCGATCCGAAGCGGCGCCTCATGCCACTCCCCGTGCGCTTCATGCTCGGCGTCATGCAGGTCAGCGAGTTCCTGCGAATGCGCCCCGGCCCCTAGTCAATTCGCTTGTACGCGGGGAAGGTGAGGAACTCGACGAAGTCCTCCGACAGCGCGACGTCGTCGAAGAGCGAAGCGGCTTCCTCGTAGCGACCGCTCGAGTAGAAGTCGTCACCGACGGCCGTGCGGATCTTCGCGAGCTCTTCCTGCTCGATCTTCTTCACGAGCTCGCGCGTGACGGTCGGGCCCTCGGCGAGCGGCACGCCGTGATGCACCCACTGCCACACCTGCGAGCGCGAGATCTCTGCGGTCGCGGCGTCCTCCATCAGGTTGTTGATCGCAGCCGCGCCGGTCCCGCGCAGCCACGACGCGATGTACTGGATACCCACGCTCACGTTCGTACGAAGACCCGCATCAGTGATCGTCGAGCCCGGGATCTTCACATCGAGCAGCTGCTTCGCCGTCGTGGCCACCTCCGGACGCTGGCGCTCGAGCTGGTTCGGCTCCTTGCCGAGGACGCGGTCGAACTCCTTCATCGCGGTCTCCACCAGATCGGGGTGCGCGACCCACGTTCCGTCGAAGCCGTCGTTCGCTTCGCGGACCTTGTCGTCGCGCACCTTCGCGAGCGCCGCCTCGGTCACCGCGGGATCGCGCCGATTGGGAATGAACGCCGCCATACCGCCGAGCGCGAACGCGCCGCGCCGGTGACAGGTCTTGACGAGCAGCTCGGTGTACGCGCGCATGAACGGAACGGTCATCGACACCTGCGCGCGATCGGGCAGGGTGAACTCGGGCCGGCCTGCGAACTTCTTGATGAGGCTGAACATGTAGTCCCAACGGCCGGCGTTGAGGCCGCCCGAGTGCTCGCGGAGCTCGTACAGGACCTCGTCCATCTCGAACGCGAGCGTGATGACTTCGACGAGGACCGTCGCCTTGATCGAGCCGCGCGGGATGTGGAGCTCGTCCTGCGACCATTTGAAGATCTCGTTCCAGAGGCGCGCCTCACGGTGGCTCTCGAGCTTCGGCAGGTAGAAGTAGGGACCGGTCCCGTTCTCGCGCAGCCGCTTCGCGTTGTGGAAGAAGTACAGGCCGAAGTCGAACAGCGCGCCGGCGATGGGCCGGCCTTCGACGAGGAAGTGCTTCTCGTCAAGATGCCACCCGCGCGGACGCACCACGAGCGTCGCCGTCTTCTCGTTGAGCTTGTAGACCTTTCCGTCCGGGTTGCGGAACGCGATCGTCCCTTCGATCGCGTCGATTAGATTGCGCTGGCCCTCGATGAGGTTGCGCCAGGTGGGCGTGTTCGCGTCCTCGAAGTCGGCCATGTAGACCGACGCGCCCGAGTTCAGCGCGTTGATGACCATCTTCCGATCCGTCGGACCGGTGATCTCGACCTTGCGCGTCCTCAGGTCCGCCGGTACGCGCGACACGGTCCACTCGGCCGCGCGGAGCGGCTCCGAGTCAGCGAGGAAGTCGAGAGTGCCGCCGGCACGCAGTTCCCGCCATCGCTTCTGCCGCGTTTCGAGCAGACCGATACGTGTCGGTTCGACCTGCCGATGCAGACGCTTGAGGAACTCCTGCGCTTCCTTCGTCAGGAGTCCCTCGGCGATCGCTGCGGTGTCGCGCGCCTCGTTTGGGATGCGAACCTCGACGGACGCGATCGCCATCGCCCGTATGCTCGCACACGCACAGATGTCCGCAGCATTCGGATTGGAAGGAAAGCGAGCGCTCGTCACCGGCGGCTCCCGCGGGATGGGACGGGCGATCGCGTCGGCCCTGGCGGACGCCGGCGCGGACGTGGCTGTCACATCGCGGAACGGCGACGACGCCGAGCCGGTCGCCCTTGCGCTGCGCAAAAAAGGACGGCGTGCGCTGGCACTCCTGCTCGAAGTGCGGAACGAGGCCTCGATCCGGGTGTGCTTCGAGCGCATCGACCGCGAGTGGGGAAGCGTTGACATCCTGGTGAACAACGCCGGCACGAACATCCCCCAGGATCTCGACACGCTCGACGAGGACTCGTGGGACACCGTCATCGACATCGATCTCAAGGGCCTCGTCTTCGTGACGCAGGCGGCGGCCGCCCGCATGATCGCGGCCCATCGCGGCGGTCGGATCGTGAGCATCGCGTCGATCTACGGCGTTGTCGGGCGGCGTGAGCGCGTGGCCTACAGCGCCGCCAAGGGCGCCGTGGTCAACCTGACACGATCCCTCGCTCTCGAGCTCGCGCCCCACGGCATCACGGTGAATGCCATCGGGCCGAGCCTGGTCGAGACCGATCTGACGCGGGAGCGGATGAGGCGGAACCCCGCTTTTCGTGAGGAAGAGGTCGCCCGCACGCCGCTGGGCCGCCTTGGCACGCCCGAGGACGTCGCGGCGGCGGTGGTCTTCTTCGCCTCGCCGGCCGCCGGATTCATCACCGGACAGACTCTGCTGGTGGACGGCGGAACCTCGGCCCATTGAGATATCCCCCGACAGGTGAGGACCCCCTCGGTGCTCGTCCGTTTACAACTGAACTGACGGACGCGCGCGTCGGGGAGGACACTTCGGCTTGGGTGCAGTGGCACGACAGATGACGGGAGCCGAGGGCGGCTCGGCCCCGACGACTACGGAGCCGACGCCGCTGAACGCCGCGCCGGTGACGCCGCCGGTCGAGGCCACCCTGCGCATCCTGCTCAACAGCGTGCCGTTCCTCATGGGCGTGGCGGTCGTGCGCCAACCTCCCGCCAACGACGCCGCGATCGTCCAGGTCGGCCGCATGCCGTGGCTCCACGATCGCCGCCTCACCACCCTCAACCTGCCCGACGACGCACTGCCCGCGAACCGCGCACTGGCCCTCGACTGGCCGGTGCCGTACCAGGCGGAGTGGGTGGGTGCGCCACCGCGTCTGCTCATCGCGCGTCTTGTGACGCAGGGGCACACGGTCGGCGTCCTGCTTGGGACGTTCATCACGCGCGAGCAGATAGCGCAGCACACGCGCGAGGCGCTCGACCTCGCGTGTGAGCTGATCGCGTCCGCGATGGCGGGCGAAGCGTTCGCGCCCGCCCCTCCGCACCGGCACGTCGAAGTCGAGCAGTCCTCGGTCTTCACGCCGCCGCCGGAGATCGTGACGCCCGACGTTCCGGAGACACAAGCCGAGCCGAAGCTCACGCTCGTCTCGGAGACGGCGACGGAGCTCAGCCCACCCGAGCCCGAGCCGCCGCGCGGCGACACGATGAGCCGCACCGACAGCGTCGACCTCGTCGTCGAGGAGGTCCGCAAGTCACTCGAGGACGCGGGCGACGCGCGCACGCTCGGCCGGATCCTCCGCGACGTGATGAACGTGATCACCGACGCATCGGCTTTCTCGATCTCGCTCTTTCATGTCGCGCTCACCGAGGTCGCGTACCGGTACAAGGTCCTCGGCCCGGAGGCCGACTCCTCCGAGCTCGGTCGCCAGACCGTCGACGACGGCCCGACCTGCTACGCGGCCCGGCACGACCGTCGCTGGCACGTCTTCCAGCGCGACCTTGCGATCCGCGACGGCACCAACGTTCGTCATCGGGACGTCGCCGTGCTTCAGATTCCGCTCGTCGGCGCGGGCGAGGTCTTTGGCGTGATGACGGTGCAGACCTTCCGCCCCGAAGGGTTCTCCGACCACGAGCTCCGCCTCATCGCGGCGGTCGCCGAAGCGGCGGCGCCACGCTTCGGGCAGGTGCGCCTCTCCGGTCGCTTCCAGCCCCCGCCGTCGGTCGCCGGCGGGCCCGTGGCCGCTGCTCTGCCACCGACCGCGGCGGCGGACCGCCCCGCACCACAGCAGCGCACCGCCGAGACCGTTCTCGCGGACCTGCTCCGACGCTGCTCCGCCGCGGCATTCAAGACCGCGTTCCTCATGGGCGTGGATCCGGGCGCGGGCGTCCTGCGTGGTGAGCTCGTCAGCGACTCGGACATCGCGCGAGAGCTCGACTACGCGCTCGGCATCACCAGCGGAAAGTTCACGATCCCGGTGGACGACCGCTACAACGCGATCGCGCGTGCGATGCGCGAGGCGCGCATTGTGCCCGCCCCGACGATCCACGAGATCGCGCAGCCCGCGCTCGACTGGCAAGCCTCGCTCTCGCTCGAGCGTCTCGCGCGCGGCGGCCGCACGGTCACGCTGCCGATCGTCGTTGATGGCGCCCCGGTGGGAGCGCTCGTGCTCGGCCCCATGGCCGACGACCCGACATTCACAGCGATCGAGATGGTCCGCGGCTACGTGGACGACGCGACGCGCGAGCTCACCGAGCTCTGGCGTAGCCAGCCGCGCTAGATCGCCACCCGAAGTCAACCTGAACGGGAAGTGCAGGCCCTAGACTCCCGCGCGTGATCGGCGAGGTGACTTTTGGGGTCATCGGGCTCCTGTTCCTCTTCGCAGATCTGCGCACGTTCAGCTCGACGTTCCAGCTGACGTTCTTCGGCGCCCCGAACACCAACCTCGGAGTCGCCGCGGCCGCCGTCTTCGCGACGTCCTTCCTCGCGATCATCGTCGCCGCGCGCCTGGGGCCGAAGCGCGCGGTCGGCCTGAGCGCGGTGATCTTCGGCCTCGCGACGCTCGCGCTGACATCGTCGCGGAGCAACTGGCTGGATCTCGGGCTGTCCGTGGTCGCGCTCGCCGCGGGCATGTGGTGGCTCGCGCTCTTCCACAGCTCGCGGGCCGGTGAGGCGCCGCCGGCGCTCGCGCGCGCGCTGCCGCTCGCGTTCATGGTCGATCTGGCGCTTCGCGCCGCGCTCCGCACGCAGAGCGTGGTCGACCTCGCGCTGACCGTCGCTGTGGGGATCGTCCTCGTCGCGGTCCTCGTGTTCGGCGCCGCGGGTCTCGCCGCGCTGTCGGCGGAGCGTCAGTGGACGGCGCCCAACCCGCTCGGGACCCTCGCGCTTATCGCGGCGCCCGCGCTCGTCCTCGTCGCCGAGAGCGGCGCGACCAACGGCGCCCAGGTCGCGCTCGCTGCGGGACTCGGCCTCGGGCCGGAGCCCGCGCGCGCGACACAGATCGGGCAGATCGTGCTCGGCATCGGACTCGCGCTCGGTGCGGTCGCCCTCGTCCGCTTCGGGCCGAACCGTTTCATCGGAGCGGCCGCGCTGGGGGTCGGCGCCGCGCTCCTGTGGTCACATCTGCCGTTCGTCGCGCTCCTTGGTGGGCTCCTTCTCGCGACCGGCCTCGTGATCTGCGCCGCGACGCTCCTCGGAGTGCCGCAGGTCCCAGTCGCGTCGCCGAGGGGCGCCGTGCTCGCGCTCTCCTTCGGCTGGCTCCTGTTCGTCGGCGCGACCTTTGGGTTCTACGCGTTCTTCGCGCTGCAGCCGGCGGTCTGGGCGGCTACGGCGCTTGTTGCGGTCGCCGCGCTCGTCGCGCCGACGTCGATCGTTCGCTTGCCCTCACCGCTCGCGGCCGCGGCCGCCGCGGTCGTCGTCGCCGTGCCGCTGCTCGCGTTCATCAGCGCTCCAGCGACTCCCGAACCGCAGCCGCCGAGGGTCACGTTCCGCCTCATGACCTACAACGTGCACCAGGGCTTCAACGCCAGTCAGATCCCGGCGCTCGATCAGATCGTCGCGACGATCGCGCAGGAGGCGCCCGATGTGCTGGTGCTGCAAGAGGTCGTGCGTGGCTGGATGATCGACGAGCAGCACGACGTGCTCTCTGTGCTCGCGCAGCGCCTCGAAATGCACTACACGTTCCTGCCGACGATCGGAGACCTTTACGGGAACGCGGTGCTGTCGCGATATCCGATGCAGGTCACCAAACGCGTCTCGTATGCGCCGGGGCCCACTATGCGCAATCAGCCGCGCGGCGCGCTGTTCGTGCGCATCGGCGACCTGCTCGTCGTTGGAACGCACCTGGACCACAACAGCGACGGCACATTCGTGCGACAGGATCAGGTGCGCACGATCCTGCGGGAGATCGGTGACGCGACCGCGGTGGTGGTGGCCGGCGATCTCAACGCGGAGCCCAGCGCCATCGAGATACAGCTCTTCGATCAGGCCGGCTTCAACGACCTGGGCCAGCAGGCGGGGCCGACGACGACGGGCGAAGACCCAGCGAAGCGGATCGACTATGTGTGGGGACGCGGCGTCGTCGGTGCGCAGGCGCATACGACCGCCGAGACCAATCTCTCGTCGGACCACCGCGGCGTCATCGTGAACATCACGCTCACGGGGCGATGAGCGGCAAGCCGGGCGAGCGTCCCGGCATGCTGCTCCGCGACATGCTGCTGACGGCCAAGCCGTCCGACTTCAACATCGAACCCGTCACTGAGCTGCCGCGTGTGTGGGCGGTGCTCATGGAGATGCGCATGAGCGGCGTCACGGTGAGTCTCGCGGCGGTCTGCGACGGCACCACCAGCCTCTACTTCAGCAACGGCGGCGGAATCATCGGCGGCGGCGCTCACGAATCGGTCCGCGCGGCGAATCGAAAGCTCCTCATGTTCATCGAGACGGGTCTCGACCTCTTCGTCCCGATCGAACGAGCCCTTGACGTGATGGACGGCGCGGTGTCATTTGCCGTCATGACCTACGAAGGGCTGCGCGGTGCGCGAGACGAAGAGAAAAAGGTGAAGGACCGCCGATCGCCGCTCTGGCCGGCGTTCTATCTGGGACAGGATGTGATCACTGCGCTGCGCCTCACGGCGGACAAATCCGAACGCTAGACTCGTCATAGCCGCGGGGCTTCCACCAGCGGACTGGGGATCGCCATCACCGGATCGTTCGTCCACCTCCACACCCACAGCGAGTACAGCCTGCTGGATGGGCTTTCGCGCGTCTCCGATCTGGTCGCGCGCGCGAAAGAGCTCGAGATGCCGGCGATCGCCCTCACCGATCACGGCGCGCTCTACGGTGCGGTGGACTTCTATGTCGCAGCGAACCAGGCGGGCATCAAGCCGATCCTCGGCGTGGAGACGTACGTCGCGCGCACGAACCGTTTCGAGCGCGATCCCCGCCTCGAGGGCCACGGCAAGCCGTTCCACCTCGTCCTGCTCGCCAAGGATTTCACCGGCTACCGCAACCTTGTCGCGCTCGTCACGGCGGCGCACCTTGACGGCTACTACTACCGCCCGCGCATGGACAAGGAGATCCTGCGGCAGCACTCGAAGGGGCTGATCGCCCTCTCGGCCTGCCTACAGGGCGAGCTGGCGCGCGCGATCCAGGACGAGGGCATCGATGCCGCCTGCAAGGTCGCGCTCGAGCACCAGGAGATCTTCGGCGCGGGCAACTACTTCCTCGAGCTGATGCAGCACCAGGTCCCCGAGCAACAGGCCGTGCTCGACGGCGTGCGCGAGGTCGCGCGCCGGACCGGCATCCCGCTCGTCGCCACGAATGACATCCACTACGTGCACGCCGATGACGCCGAGGCGCAGGACGTCATGGTCTGCATCCAGAGCGGGAAGACGATCGACACGCAGGACCGCCTGAAGATGATCGACCACCCTGAGCTCTACCTGAAGACCGCCGAGCAGATGGCCGCGCTCTTCCCCGACGACCCGGAGGCGCTGGCGAACACCGTGCGGATCGCCGAGATGATCGACATCAAGCTTCCACTGGGCGAGCTCCAGCTTCCGGCATTCGCCGTCCCCGCGGGCACCACTCCCGATGATCACCTGCGCCGGATGGCCGAGACCGGCGTTCGCGCGAAGTACGGCGACATCACGCCGGAGCTGCGCGAGCGGCTCGACAAGGAGCTCTCGGTCATCGGCAAGCTCGGCTACTCCGGCTACATCCTCATCGTGCAGGACTTCATCCGTTACGCGCGCGAGAACGGGATCCTCACCGCGGTCCGCGGCTCCGCGGGCGGGTCACTCGTGAACTACGCGATCGACCTCACCGACATCGACCCGATCCGCTACGGGCTGATCTTCGACCGCTTCCTGAATCTCGAGCGCTACACCCTGCCGGACATCGACGTCGACTTCATGGACAACCGCCGCGACGAGGTGATCGCCTACGTCACCGAGAAGTACGGCGCCGATCGCGTTGCGCAGATCGGAACGTTCAACACGATGCTCGCGCGTGCGGCCGTGCGCGATGTCGCGCGCGTGCTCGGCATGCCCTACGGCGAGGCCGACCGCGTCGCCAAGGCGATCCCGTTCGGTGTCACGCTCGAGGACTCACGCCGCAACTTTTCCGAGCTCCGTGACCTGGAGCAGGAGCCGCACGTCGAGCGACTGCTGGACCTCGCCGAGAAGGTCGAAGGCCTGGTCCGGTCGACAGGCACGCACGCCGCGGGCGTCGTGATCACGGCCGAGCCGCTGAGCCAGCTTGTGCCTCTCGAGCGCTCGAAAGGGACGTCCGCGATCCAAACTCAGTACGAGGACAAGTCGCTCGAGAAGCTGGGCCTGCTCAAGTTCGACTTCCTCGGCCTTTCGAACCTGACGATCCTCGACGAGGCGCTGAAGCTGATCAAGACGTCGCGCGGTATCGATATCGATCGCGAGCGCATCCCGCTCGACGACAAGAAGACCTTCGAGCTCCTCGGCTCAGGTGAGACGACCGGGATGTTCCAGCTGGAATCCGCCGGAATGCGCCGCCACATCCGCGACCTGAAGCCCGACCGTGTCGAGGACGTCATGGCGATGGTCGCGCTCTTCCGTCCGGGGCCGATGGACTACATCCCGTCGTACATCCGACGGAAGCACGGCCAGGAGGCGGTCACGTACGCGCATCCGCTGCTGGAGCCCGTGCTGCGCAACACCTACGGCGTGATGGTCTATCAGGAGGACGTGATGGCGGTGACGCAGGCGCTCGCCGGCTTCACGCTCTCGCAGGCGGACGTCCTCTGCTTCGCGATCCGCAAGAAGATCCGCGAGAAGCTCGACGCACAGAAGATGAAGTTCGTTGAGGGCTGCCTGCGGAACGGCGTGCACGCCGACGTGATCGAGCTGGTCTGGAAGGACTTCGAGCCCTTCGCGCGCTACGGCTTCAACCGCGCGCACGCCGCGATCTACGGGGTCATCGCGTATCACACGGCCTACCTCAAGGCGAACTACACGCTCGAGTACATGACCGCGGTGCTGTCGTCGGACATGGGCAACTCGGAGCGGATCGCGATCGCGGTCGCGGAGTGCCGGCGAATGGGGATCGCCGTGTTGCCGCCGGACGTGAACGAATCGGAGTTCGGTTTCGCGTTCACACCGAAGGGCATCCGCTTCGGGCTTGGCGCGGTGAAGAACGTCGGCGAGGGCGCGGTCGAAGGCATCATCGAGGCGCGGCGCAGCGGCGGGCGCTTCCGATCGCTCGACGACTTCTGCGGTCGCATCGATCTCCAGCGCTGCAACAAGCGCGTGCTCGAGTCGCTCATCAAATGCGGTGCGCTGGACGCGTTCGGTCCGCGCGCGGTGCAGCTCGAGCGACTCGATCTCGCCCTGGCGACATCGCAGCGCGAGCAGCGGGACCGCGAGAGCGGCCAGATCGGACTCTTCGCGAGTCTCGGCATGGCGGACGAGATCGTTGCGCAGCCGCTGCCCACTGGACCGGAGGCGCCAAAGCGCGAGCTGCTGGGTTGGGAAAAGGAGCTGCTCGGCATCTATCTATCGGAGCACCCGCTGCAGCAGATGGCCGAACGGCTGGGCGATGTCGTACCACCTGTGACGTATCTCGCAGCCCTGAAGGAGGTCGACGACGATCTCATCGTCGTGGCCTGCGTCGTCACGAGCGCGCGCAAGCACATCACCAAAGAGAAGAAGCTGATGATGTTCGCGCAGGTCGAGGACCTCACCGGTACGACCGAAGTCACCGTGTTCCCGCGCACCTATGAGGCGACTGCCGCGCTGTGGAGCGCCGACGAGATCCTCATCGTGCTCGCGCGCGTCGAGCAGCGCGACGAGGCGCCGAAGCTGCTCTGCGAGCACGCCGTGCGATTTGACGACGCCGGAATCGCTGAAATTCGACGCGTCGCCGACGAACGGCGCCAGAGCCTCGCGAAGCGTGCCAAGTTCATGCGCCCATCGAATGGCAACGGCCACGGCGTGAACGCTGGCGGGTCGGCGGGTCCTGCCCCGGCGGGGTCATCTCCTCGGCCGACCTACTCGCCGGCTCCCACCTCAAAGGGAACCCCGTCTCTGCCGCCGCCGGCTCAACGGTCGGCCTCGGAGACGACTCCCGCCGTGTCACCCGCCTCCCCGACAGCCGCGTCCGCCACTTCGTCCGAGTCGCAACCGGAGCTTGTCATCCGCTTCCGCGAGGCTCTGGACTACGAACGGTCGATCGCGATCTTTCAGCGGATCCAGCAGGTCCTCAAGTCGCACGGCGGCTCTTCGGTGGTGATCCTGGAATTGCCTCGGGCGGCGGGCGGGGTGCGGCGCGTGCCGACGTCTTTCCGGGCGCGGCCGTCGCGCGAGCTCGCCGAGGCGGTCGCCGACGAAGTCGGTGGCGACGTCGTAGAGGTCGTCCTCCCCCGGTAGGAGCTCGCTCGGCCCCCGGTGCCATTCGGACCGATACTGCGAGCGTGACGATGCGCGAGCGCCTCCAGCGACTGCACGAAGTGACGACCGAGATGCTCGGCATCATGGACCTGAACCGTCTGTACGCCACTGTCGCGGACGTCGCGCGGTCGCTCGACACTGCCGACGCGGCGTCGTTGTTCGTCGTCGACCACGAGGAGAACGCGATGGTGATCCGCGGACAGAGCGGTCTGTCCGAGGAGTACGCGGCGGCCCAGCGAATTCCCCTCGACAGGGCGCTGAAGCACTACCAGCGTCCCGGCTCGGTGGCAGTGCGCGATCTCCGCACCGCACCACTGGGTAATCCGATCCTGATCCGGCGCGAGGGGCTCGCGAAGGTGCTCGCGTTGTCCGTCGCTCGCGAGGGCGAGCTCATGGGAGCCCTACATATCTATACCCGTGATCCCGAACGCGACTTCGACGAGGTCGACCGCGATCTGGCTCACATCCTCGCTGCTCAAGTGTCCGTGGCGATCATCAACGCGCGCCTGGTCACGCAGCTCCGTGACGTCGACGACGCGCGAGAGCAGTTCCTATCGATCGTGTCCCACGAGCTGCGCACACCGCTCACACCACTGAAGGCGCTGGCACAGCTACAGCTGGGACGCCTCAAGCGCTCGCAGGAGCGCGGGACCCCGATGGACCTGGACGCGCTTGCGCGAAACCTCGAGTCGATCGAGCGTCAGGTCGATCGCATGAACGGTCTCGTGAACGATCTGCTTTCCGTGTCGCGCGCCGGCAGGGGAACGCTCGACATGGATCGGTCTCCATTCGATCTTGCCGCCGAATTGCGTGACGTCGTCGGGCGGTATGTCGCGGCCACCCGTGAGGAGGGAAGACACTCCTTCACCGTCGACTCACCAGAGACATTGACGTTCGACGGCGACCAGACGCGCATCGATCAGCTGCTCATGAATCTCATCGGGAACGC
>DATEZK010000133.1:0-4506 GCA_035255665.1 Candidatus Limnocylindria bacterium | reverse complement strand
CCTCGAGCGTCTCGTCCAGCCCGAACTGGCGATCGAAGTAGATCTCCTGCCGGGCGATGTGCGACATGCGGCTCGAGGTGCTCTCGAGGTTCAGCATCATTCATGGCCATGATCGACCTACTCGCCGACGCGCACATCGTCGCCGAGGCCGCCCATGCGGACAAGCCCGGTGCGGCGCATGAGGTGACGCTGCACCAGATCGGGGCGCTCGTCGCGGATGAGCGGGTTGCGGTCGCGCTCGCGCGCGACGAGGTCAGGATCGATCTCGGCGATGAGGAGATGCTCCTCGAAGTCCGGTGCGCGCGCGACCACGGTGCCGTCAGGGGCGACGACCTCGGAGCCACCCCAGAAGGCGATCCCGTCCTCGTGCCCGACGCGGTTCGCGAACAGCACGTACAGCGTCAAGTACTGCGCGTAGAAACGGTCCATGAGCCGGCACGACTCCGCCGTGCCCAGATCGCCGCCTTCGGCCACACCGCGTCCCGGACTCGATGCCGGCGACAGGACAACGGTCGCACCGGTGGTCGCGTACAGGTACGGCACGGAGATGTGCCAGAGGTCTTCGCAGATCGCGAGACCCGCGGGACCGGCGGCGCTCTCGAACACATCGAAACGCTCGCCGGGCCCGAAGTAGCGGCCGTCGTCGAAGATGCCGTACGTCGGTAGGTAGACCTTCCGGTGAACGTGCACCAGACGACCGCCGGACCAATACCCCTGCGCGATATGCAAACGCGCGTCAGACGCGCGCTCGACAAATCCGGCGCATACGTCGATGCGGCGCGACGCGTCGGCGATCGGCTTCAGGCGCTCGTCATCCTGGGCGCATGCGATATCGCCCGCGAGATCCTTCAGGTAGTAGCCGGTGAGCGACAGCTCGGGGAACACGACGAGGCCCGCGCGAGCGCTCTGCGCCCGGCCGATCCACTCCTCGTGCATCGCGACATTCCGCTTGAACGCGCCGAGCGCTGGCGCGCACTGTGCGATCGCGACGCGGACGGTCAAGCCTCGACCCGCAGCTGCTGGAGCCGATCGGCGTACTCCTGCGCGAGGATCCAGGCGCGCGCCTCGTCCTTGGCCTCCGCGTAGACGTTGAAGAGCGGGCGATCCCCGTCGGGCAGCACCAGCACCCACTCGCCGTCGCTCTGGTGCTTCACGCCGTCGATCTGTCGCGTGTGCTCCGTGCGCGGATCCTGCGCGAGCACGCGCATGACACGGCCCTTTCGCTCCCACTCACACGGCACCTGGAGCCGCGCGACGTTCGACGGAGGCGTTTCGTCGATGACCTCCGAGAGGGACTTGCCGGTGACGGCCAGGAGCTCGAGCAACCGCACCGTCGCGAAGAGCCCGTCGTATGACGGATGGAACTGCGGGAAGATGAATCCGCCGATGCCGTCGCCGACGACGAGTGGATGCTCGCGCGCGGCGAGGTTCATCTGCGCCTCGGCGGATGCACGCACGCGCTGCACTTTGCCGCCGAACGCGCTGACGGCGGCCTCGATGGCGGAGGGTGCGTAGACAGGCACCGCCACGACGCCCGGCGTGACGCGCGCCGACAGTGCGACGAACGCCGCCAGGAAGTGCATGTCGTTGATGGTGCGACCCTTGTCGTCCACGAAGAAGACCTTCTCGCCGCCGGCGTCGATGATCACGCCGGCCGACGCGGACAGGGCCGCGACGATGGCCGCAAGCTCGCGCCGCTCGTTCTGGAACTCGTCGAAGGACCGGGTCCCGACGTTCTCCGACACCACTCCGTTGATCGCGATGAGCTCGATGCCGAGGGTGTTGAGCAGCGGCGGCAGGAACTGCGCCGCGGTCCCGTGCGAGTAGTTGACGACGATCTTGAAGGTGCGCTCGACGATCTCTTTCCGATGGACGATCTCGGCCAGGAAGGCCTCGCTATATGCCTCGCCGACGCGCTGCGACTCCGATATCCGGCCGACGTCGGCGTAGCCGACGCGGCGGATGTCCTCCCGGAAGAACACCGTCTCCACCTTGCGCTCCTGCGCCTTGTCCATGTCGAGCGCCTGGCGGTCGAAGAACTTCACGTCGCACACGCGCGCATCGAAGGGCGATACGCGGATATGGACGCCCCCACTCGCCCCCAGGCGCCGCGTGTGATGTCGTCCGATGGGCAGCGGCGCCTGCAGCAGGTCCGCCACGTGAACGCCCGATGAGACGATGCCGGCCATGAGCGCGCGTTTCAGCATGCGGCTCGAGCGATGCTGGTCGCGGTTCATCGTGACGGTCGTGCCCGCCGGCAAAGTCGAGGCGTACGCAGCGCCGAGACGGGCGCAGAACTCCGCGGTCAGGTCGATGTTGACCAGACCAGTGACGCCGAAGCGGCCGAACAGCGCGCGGCGGCCCTGCGAGCCCCAGATGAGACTCGTGCCGACGACGGCGCCGCTCTCGATCTGCTTGTCCGGCCAGATCTTCACCTGGCTGCGGACACGCGCGTTCTCGTTGACGACGCAGTGGTCGCCGATGACGCTGCCCTCCTCGAGGGTCACGCGCGACTTGAGGGCGCATTGGCGGCCGACGATCGTGCCGTGCAGCTCCGAGCGCTCGCCGACGTAGCTGTTGCGCCACACGATGGAGCGGTCGATGACCGCGCCGACATCGACGGTGACGTAATCGCGCAGCACCGTCGGGCCGACGATCTCGACCTGCGGTCCGATCTTCACGCCGTTCCCCAGGTAGATCGGCCCAGTGAGGCGCGCGGACTCGTCGATCTCGACGTCGCCGTTGGTGAAGACGCCCGGAAGGAGCTCCGTGCCGAGCGAACCCGCGGTCAAGCGGCCGTGCAGCAGATCGGCGTTCGCGCGGGCGTACTCCGCGATCGAGCCGACGTCGGTCCAGTACCCCGATGCGATGTAGCCGTAGAGCGGCTCGCCTTCCCTCAGCAGCGCCGGGAACAGGTCCTTGCTGAAGTCGAACGCCTCGCCCGGCTTGTAGCGCTCGAGCACGCGCGGCTCGATCACGTAGATGCCGGTGTTGATCGTGTCCGAGAACACCTCGCCCCATGAGGGCTTTTCGAGGAACTTCGAGATCCGTCCGTCCTCACCGGTGATCACGACGCCGTACTCGAGCGGGTTCGCGACGTGATACAGGGTGAGCGTGACGGCGGCTTTGCGCTCCTTGTGGAACGCGATGACCTTCGTGAGGTCGATGTCGGTCAGAGCGTCGCCGGAGATGACGATGAACGTGTCGTCGAGGGCATCGCCGATCTGACGGACGGAGCCGCCGGTCCCGAGGGGCGACTCCTCGACGCTGTACTTGAGGCGCATCCCGACTGCGCCGCCGTCGCCGAAGCTGTCCTGGATCTGCGACGCGAGGTACTGCAGGGTCACGAACGCGTCGTTGATGCCGTGGCGCTGGAGGAGATCGAAGATGTGCCCAAGGCAAGGCTTATTGACGATCGAGACCATCGGCTTGGGCCGATTGATCGTCAGGGGGCGCAGGCGGCTCCCCTCGCCGCCGGCCATGACCACGGCCTGCATCGGACCGAGTCTAGGCGAGCGCGGGTCGACGGAGGGCTGCCGTGAGGGCGCGCAGATAGGGCCCGGCGATGAGCAGCGCGCCGGCAAGGGCGACGACCAGGGAGAGCGGCGTGAGCGCGAGCGGGCCGAGTCCGGCGAACGTCTGGAGCGCGGCCGCTACCAACACCAACATGTAGCCCGTCGCGGCCGACGCCACGGCGATCACGGCCGCGCGCGCGGACACCTGGGCCCGCTCCAGGATGAGCGCGAGGACGGCCAGCACCTGCAGTCCATGTAGCCCGAGTGCGTGCGGGACCTTCAGCTCACCGGCCGCGCCGATGATGCTGGCGTTGACCGGGCCGCCCACCTCGAGCCCATTCGCGACGATGAGCCCGCCCAGCACCTGACCGATGAGCAGGAAGACCATTCCCGCACGGATCGCGAGCGCGGTCGCAGGCGGGCCCGCGATGCGACGGAACGAGCGAACCGCCAGAACAGCGATGCCGAGGGCGACGAAGCCGATGAAGACCGCCATCGCGTCGAAGACCGCGGCGTCGAAGTCGGTGCGGAAGTTGAAATGCGACGCGACGCCCCGCCACTGCTGCATGTCGATGAGCGCGGTCTCGGGCACCAGCGCCACGATCGGGATCGCCGCGGCCCAGTCCCAGAACCGGGAGCGCGGTAAGCGGCCGATGACCCAGGCGAGCGACAGCGTGATGATCGCGCCTGAAATGCCGAACTCGATCGGCTTGCGCCAGGTGACCGGACCCACCAGCGACGGCGCGCCGCTGCTGAGCCAGACGATGATGTGGAACAGGCCGCTGACGAGAAGCAGGATGCCGGCGCCGACGAGCAGGCGTTGCGCCGGGAACGACCCTAGCGTGGGCTGTCCGAACCGAAGACGCTCTCAAGATCGAGCTTCGAGTACGCGCGGAATGCGACGTGGGTGTGCGTCCGTGCGACGCCGGGCACCTGCGCGATGCGGCGGGTGACGATATCCGCGAGATCTTCGTGCTCGCGGGCGCGGACC